>CAJBLW010000157.1 GCA_903953985.1 uncultured Burkholderiales bacterium | reverse complement strand
GATCATCGAAGAAGTCGAAGCCATGGGCGGCATGACCAAGGCCGTGGGCAGCGGTTGGGCCAAGCTCAAGATCGAAGCTGCGGCCGCTGAAAAGCAGGCCCGTATCGATTCGGGCAAAGACGTCATCGTAGGCGTGAACAAATACAAACTGGCCAAAGAAGACCCGATCGAGACGCTGTCGATCGACAACGTGCGTGTGCGCGACGGCCAGATCGAGCGCTTGGCCAAAATCCGAGCCACCCGCGACAGCGCCAAAGTGCAAGCCGCTTTGGACGCGTTGTCCGCTTCGGCCGAATCAGGCCAAGGCAACCTGCTGGACTTGTCGATCCAGGCCGTACGCCTGCGCGCCACGGTAGGTGAAATTTCGGATGCGCTGGAAAAAGCCTTTGGCCGCCACCGTGCCGACACCCAAAAGGTCACCGGCGTGTACGCTGCGGCCTATGACGACGGCGAAAACGTGGGAGACACCATGGAATACTGGAACCAGCTCAAAGCCGACATCGCCGCCTTTGCCGCCGCCCAAGGCCGCCGTCCCCGCGTGATGATCTCCAAACTCGGCCAGGACGGCCACGACCGTGGCGCTAAAGTGGTCGCCACCGCCTTTGCCGACCTGGGTTACGACGTTGACATGGGCCCGCTGTTCCAGACCCCCGAAGAGTGCGCCCGCCAAGCCATTGAAAACGACGTCCACGCCGTGGGCGTCTCGACACTTGCCGCAGGCCACAAAACATTGGTGCCCGCCATCATTGCTGAACTCAAGAAGCAGGGCGCAGACGACATCATCGTGTTCGTGGGCGGCGTGATCCCGCGCCAGGACTACGACATGCTCTACGAGGCGGGCGTGAAAGGCATCTACGGCCCCGGCACCCCGATCCCGGTTAGCGCCAAGGATGTGCTGGAGCAAATCAAGAAGGCTTTGGCTTGATGCTTGTGATACAGTAATACGGTATTGCAAACATCATCAAGGAGTCTGCCATGGCTGTTTCCGTTCGATTGGAGCCTCTGCTCGAAAAAGAGCTGGAGCTGACCGCCAAACGCATGGGCGTGACCAAGTCACAGTTCATCGTTTCGGCGCTGGAGAGGGCATTGGGGCGCAAGAATCCCTATGACCTGCTGCTCAAGGTGCAGGCTGAGGTGCGAGAGTCTTTGCCAGAAGGCACTGAATCCCTTTCGCCAACCAAGGTGGCCATTCGGTCCAAACTCAAAACCAAACGGGATGCTCATCAAGCCGATTGGCTGGCTTTTCAAGACGCCAAAAAGCAGGGCAAAGTGTGGTCTGGCTCAGATCAGGAAACGGACCCGCTGTGAAGGTGGCTTTGATCGACACCGGACCCATGGTGGCACTGTTTGACGCCAGTGATCTGGCGCATCGGCACTACACCAGCTTGTTGGCTGAAAACTGGCGATTGACGACCACTTGGCCTTGTGTGGTGGAGGTGTGCCATTTTCTGGGTGCCAATGCCGTCCAGCGATTTTTGCGATGGGTATCCGAAGGTGGCGTCATCGTGTTCCCATTTGATGTGTCGAACCTCCCCGACTTGGCGGAGCTGATGGCGCGTTATACCGCCGAGCCTCGGACAGAAATGGACTTGGCGGATGCCTCTTTGGTTTGGTTGGCGCAAGACACGAACACCCTCAACGTGATGACCATGGATGTGCGCGAATTCTCGCGGTATCGCCTGCCCGATGGGCGCAGATTCGAGATCTTATGAGCATGCCAAGCACTGACCAGCTTTTGCAGGGCATGCGCCATGGCACTGCCTCCCTGCAGCGCCGTGCCATGGCCAAAGCGATCACTCTGCTGGAATCCACGCGAGCGGACCACCGTGCCCTGGCCGACGAGCTGCTCACGGCCATGCTGCCGCACACGGGCAATTCGTTCCGGCTGGGCATCAGCGGCGTGCCGGGGGTGGGCAAGTCCACTTTCATCGAGGCGCTGGGCCTGTACCTGATTGCGCAAGGCCACCGCGTGGCGGTGTTGACCATCGATCCGTCTTCCACCGTGTCGGGCGGCTCCATCTTGGGCGACAAGACCCGCATGGAGTTGCTCAGCGTGCACGAGCGCGCTTACATCCGCCCCAGCCCCAGCAGTGGCACTTTGGGTGGCGTGGCCGAAAAAACCCGCGAGTCCATGCTGGTCTGCGAAGCGGCGGGCTATGACGTGGTGATCGTCGAGACCGTGGGCGTGGGCCAAAGCGAAACGGCCGTGGCCAACATGAGCGACATGTTTGTGCTGATGCAATTGCCCAATGCGGGCGACGATTTGCAGGCTATCAAAAAAGGCGTCATGGAGATCGCTGATTTGGTGGTCATTAACAAGGCCGACATCGATGCGATTGCGGCCACCCGCGCCGAGTTGCAAATCACCAGCGCCTTGCAGCTTTTAGGCATACACGGGGGCTCGGGGCATGCGCACGCCGATGACACCCAGTGGCACCCCAAGGTGGTGCAGCTGAGCGCCTTGTTGGGCCAGGGCGTCGACAGTTTTTGGGTGGCAGTCAGAGAGTTCCGAAGACTGCAAACAGCCAATGGCCGCTTTGCTGACCGACGCCAGCACCAAGCGCTGTCTTGGATGTGGGAACGGATCGACGCGGGTCTGAAACAAAATTTCCGGGCGCAGCCAGCCTTGCAAACGCTGCTGCCTCAATTGAGTCAACAGGTCGCTTCGGGCCAGTTGGCCGCATCGACTGCTGCGCGCCAGTTGCTGGCCGCGCACACGCATTCCCAACCCGTTCGCGCTGATGAGCGCCCCACCTGATTTATGAGAGAGAGCAAGCATGCAAGACATCATTGAACAACTGGAAAAAAAGCGCGCTGCGGCCCGCTTGGGTGGCGGGCAAAAGCGCATTGACGCGCAGCACGCCAAAGGCAAACTCACAGCCCGTGAGCGCATCGAAGTCTTGCTGGACGAAGGCACCTTCGAAGAGTGGGACATGTTCGTTGAACACCGTTGTACCGACTTCGGCATGGAAAACAACAAGATCCCAGGCGACGGGGTGGTCACTGGCTACGGCATGATCAACGGTCGTTTGGTGTTTGTGTACAGCCAAGACTTCACCGTGTATGGCGGTGCCTTGTCTGAAACTCACGCCGAGAAGATTTGCAAAGTCATGGACCAGGCCATGAAAGTGGGCGCGCCCGTGATTGGTTTGAACGATTCAGGCGGTGCCCGTATTCAAGAAGGTGTGGCATCGCTCGGCGGTTACGCCGACGTTTTTCAGCGCAACGTCATGGCCTCGGGCGTGGTGCCCCAGATCAGCATGATCATGGGCCCATCGGCCGGTGGTGCGGTGTACTCGCCCGCCCTGACCGACTTCATCTTCATGGTCAAGGACACGTCCTACATGTTTGTTACCGGCCCCGAAGTGGTGAAAACCGTGACCCACGAAGAAGTCACAGCCGAGGAGCTGGGTGGCGCATTGACCCACACCACCAAGAGCGGCGTGGCCGACATGGCGTTTGAAAACGATGTGGAAGCGCTGCTCATGGTGCGCCGTCTGTACAACTACTTGCCGCTGAATAACCGCGAAAAAGCACCTGTTCGCAAGAGCGGCGACACCATCGACCGGTTAGACATGAGCCTGGACACCTTGGTGCCCGATAACCCCAACAAGGCTTATGACATGAAGGAGCTCATCCTCAAAACCGTGGATGACGGCGACTTCTTTGAACTGCAGCCCGATTACGCCAAAAACATCCTGATCGGCTTTGCCCGCATCGATGGCCAAACCGTGGGCATTGTGGCCAACCAGCCTTTGGTTCTGGCCGGTTGCCTGGACATCAAAAGCTCCATCAAAGCAGCGCGCTTTGTGCGTTTTTGCGACGCATTCAACATCCCCGTCATCACCTTTGTGGACGTGCCCGGCTTCATGCCCGGTACCAGCCAAGAATACGGCGGCATCATCAAGCATGGCG
>CAJBLW010000156.1 GCA_903953985.1 uncultured Burkholderiales bacterium | reverse complement strand
GCCAACACCAGGGTGCCCACGATGTACCAGAACAAATGGGGCGTTTCGATCATCAACATCGGGCCGGGTTTGAGTCCGTGGATATAAAGCGCGCCAATGATCACCGCCGTCACGGCATCTCCCGGGATACCCAGTGTCATCATGGGAATGTAAGCACCTCCGACAGCCGCGTTGTTGGCCGATTCAGGGGCCACCAGCCCCTCGTAAGCACCTTCGCCAAAAGGATGAGAGGGGTTCTTTACGGTGCGCTTGGCATGGTCATAGGCCAGCAAGGCGGCAATGTCGCCCCCCGCTCCGGGCAAAGCACCCACCACCACGCCAATGCCAGAAGAGCGCAACGACAGCGGCAGGTATTTGCGAATCAGGCCCCAAGAAGGAACGATCTTGCTGACGTTTTGCTTGACCGCTTTGAGCTTGAGTTCGTGCAATTGAACCAACACCTCGGCCACACCAAAAAAGCCGATCATGGCGGCCACGTAAGAAATGCCTGCGGTCAATTGAACGTTGCCAAATGTCAAGCGCGGCTCGGCCGTCATCGGGTCCAGGCCCACCATACCGATCAGCACCCCCAGAGCCCCGGCGAAAATGCCCTTGGCCAACGAATCGCCCGACAATGCGCCCACCAGCAAAATGCCCCAAATGGCCAGCAACAAATAGTCGCGCGGGGCAAACATCAATGCAAATTCTGACAATGCAGGTGCGGCAATCGCCAAAGCGGCAATGCCCACAAAACCACCGATGACCGACATCACGGTGGTCATGCCAATGGCAGCACCGGCCTCACCGCGCTTGGCCATGGGATAACCATCCAATCCAGTGGCAATGGCCGCTGGAGCGCCGGGGATGTTGAGCAAAATGGCGCTGCGCGAACCACCATAAACACCCCCCAGAAAAATACCGGAAATCACAGCCAAGGCATCGTTGATGGGCCATTTGAAGGTGAATGAAATCAGGATGGACACGGCCATGGTGACCGAGAGGCCCGGAATGGCCCCGATGTAAATGCCGGCAAACGTGCCCGCTGCGATCAAGAAAATCAGGTAGGGGCTGGTCCAAGAGATCAAGAAAAATTCAAGCGACTGCATCATGGCCAAACCCCCACCCACCAAGTTCCCTTGGGCAAAATGACCGAGAAAATCGTTTGAAAAATCAGGTAGACCACCCCCAAAGAAATGGCGCTGAGCATCAGATTGAACAACCAGCGAACACTGCCCAGCAAACGCATGGACACGACCAAAAACAGGTAAGCCGAAACCACAAAACCCAACTTGTTCAGGAGCAGCATGAAGCCCACGACAGCCAAAGTAAACAGCACAAACACGGGCGGTGTGATGCGGCGAACAAAGCTTTGGCGCAAGCTCTCACCCGTGGCCAGTGGCTCAGCCGGGGCCTTGGCGACACCCGAGATGGCCAAGAAAGCCGTGACCGCCATCACCAAGGCGGACAGCATGGGAAACATGCCCGCCGAAGTGATGGATTCAAAACCGGAGATGCCATAGGCCTGGTAAAGCAAAAACAAGCTGCCCAGCAGCAGCAAAACGGTGAAGGTCAACTCACCGGGCAAACGCGCTTTTTTTTCAGCCATGGTCATCTCCGCCGTGTCGTGGCATCAGGGCTTGGCAATGCCGAGGTCGGCGGGTGACTTTTTCGCCACTCCGGCTTCCTGCAAGGTCCAGGCCGTGACCGATTGCCACTTTTTCAGGAAAGCGTCAGCTTCGTTGCCCGAGATGTTCATCATCGCGTTGCCACGGTCGGTCATCAACTTGACAAACTGTGGGTTGGTGGCTGCCGTTTTGAACGAGGCCGTCAGTTTGGTTTTGACCGCATCGGGCACATCGCGCTTGACGAACACACCATAAAACGGACCCCAAGGCAAATACTTGCCAATACCGGGCAAATCGCCCGTCAAAGCTGGAATGCCTTCAAAAGGTTTGTCGCTCAAGACCGCCAATGCCTTCACTCGACCGGCTTTGATATGTTCTGAAGCAGCGCCCAAGCCCACAGGCATGAAGTCCACATGGCCGCCTTGCAAAGCCGTGAGGCCTGGGCCTTCACCGTCAAAGGGGACTGCTGTCACCGGCATCTTGGTGACGGTGCCGATCATGGAACCCACGCTGTGAGGCAAACCACCAGGCCCAGTGGAACCCATCTTGACTTTGCCGGGGTTGGCTTGGGCATCGGCCAAAACGTCCTTGAAGGACTTCCAAGGTTTGTCTTTGTTGGCCACGATGACCACAATGCCTCGGCCCAAAATATTCACTGGGTAGAACTTGGAGTAGTCCAGCTCTCCCAAGCCCAAAACGCCGTGCAGCTGGGGGTTTTCTGCCCCCATCAGCAGGGTGTAGCCGTCTGAAGCTTGTTGGTTCACAAAGTTCGTCGATATGGCACCCGCACCCCCCGACTTGTTTTGCATGACGATTTTTTTACCGAGGGCTTCTTCAGCAAAGGGGGCCACTGCACGGGCCACCACGTCGGTGGCACCGCCTGCCCCCCACATGATCACGCCAGACAACTCTCGGTCCGGAAAGGCTTGGGCGGAAGCCAGACCACTGGCCATGACCAGGGATGCCAGCGTCAAACTGCGGCGAACAAAATTCATGAATGTCTCCTTAAATTAATGGAAGTCAACGCCCAGATGGGGAATGAGGCGTTGAAACATCTTAGAGCCAGTCCCAAGCCCTCCAAGTCACATCGGTTCATGGACAACCTCCGTTTATTTCTTAGCCGATCATCACGACGTTTTGATTTTTATGATTACAAAAATTAACAAAAATACGACTAAAAAATCCTTGTGTTTGTAAAATAGCACGGTCGTTAGATTGTTAACAAGGCGCATTCGCCCATTTAAAACTCCACTCAAAAAGACGCCAACCATGACCGATGCTCAGCCCAACCCTCAAGCCGACCTTCCAATTGACACGCCGGCGCTGAGTCGACGCCAGTTGCTGGGGTTTTCCCTCGCGGGGCCGGTCTTGTCACTGGGCGTGGGTTTGGGCACCCCGAGCAACAGCGAGGCCGCAATGTTGCAGGTACCCATAGACCTCACTGACATTGTTGACTATGGCGACCTGGTTTTCACAGTGGCGTTCCCCACTTTGGCCTTGATTCGGTTGACCGTGGAGCCCAATGGGCGCGCCAGACTGGAGTTGCCACGCCTGGAGTCGGGACAAGGCGTCTCTACGGCCTGCGCCATGATGATCGCGGAGGACCTGGATCTGCCCCTGGAACACGTGGATGTCGTGAGTTCAGACGCCCGCCCAGAATTGCTTTTCAACCAGCAAACAGGCGGCTCCACCAGCATGCGGGTTCTGTCTTTTGCCTTGCCTCAATTGGCCGCACAGGCTCGCGCCCGATTGATGCAGGCAGCCGCCCAAAATTGGGGCTTGCACCGCTCCGTTTTGAGTACTCGACAAGGCATGGTGATCGGGCCCGGGGTTCAGCCCGCAAGTTATGGCAGCTTGAGCAAAGCGGCACAAGGGATACCGCCAATTTTGGGTTTGAGCACCAAGCCAGCTGCGCAACATCAGGTGATGGGCAAACCCACGCGACGCATTGACGCCTTGGACATTGTCACGGGGAAGAAACAGTTCACCCTGGACCAGGATGTGCCCGACGCCAAACCCACCATGGTGCGACGCCCGCCAACGATCCGAGGCACCTTCAAGCGCATCCTCAATGAGGGTGTTGTCCGCAGGATGCCGGGTGTGATCGGGATCGCAGTGATTCCGGGCGGCGGCACTTTTGTGCCCAACCCCCCCGGTGTGGCCGTGATGGCCGAAACATTTGGACAAGCCTGGGATGCCGTCAGGGCACTCGAAGTGGAATGGGGTGCAGGCTCCATTGACCAAGAGTCAGACGCCACCATCCAGCAAAAATTGCGTCAGGCGACGGTTCCCTTTTTCCTGCCGCCACTGTTTTCAACCGTGGTGGAAGCCGAGTTTGAATGGGCTGCGGCTGCCCATGCACCACTCGAAGTCGAATGCGCCATAGCCGATGTGCGCCCCAACAGCGCGGAGGTTTGGGCGGGACTGCAAAGCCCCATTGCCACTCAAAAAGCCATTGCTTTCGATCTGAACTTGCCCGTGCACCAGGTCAAAGTGCATGTCGTGCCTTCGGGTGGCGCCTTTGGTCGACGCTTGTTTTGGGATGCGGTGCAACAGGCCATTCAGGTTTCTCGAGCGCTGGGGCGGCCTTGCAAATTGATGTACCACCGCACCGACGACATGCGCCACACCCGTTTGCGCCCGCCCCAATACCACCGCGCGCGTGCGCTCATTCAAATGGGCCAGGTCGTCAGTTACGCACACCGGGTCACCTTGCCTCGCACCGACATCCG
>CAJBLW010000155.1 GCA_903953985.1 uncultured Burkholderiales bacterium | reverse complement strand
CGCAGCCTCTACATCGGCCACACTGGCGTATTGCACCGTGCCCAATACATCGCTGTGGTCGGCAGGGTTGCGCAGGGTGATGTGTTCTGCGCCTACAAACAGGGTGGCCAGCAAGGGCGTGATAGAAACTTCTCGTACCTGCGTTTGCATGTCGACGGCCAGCTTGCGCAGTGTGGGTTCGTGCGCCAGATCCGGGCCATGCGAGTTGAGGCGGGCTGCGCCGTAAAGCTGCGCGGGCAGCGCGATTTGAGGGTGGGGCTGGCTGGGACTGGTGCCTTCATCCTGCGCGTCCTTTTCGGTGCGTGCAACTGGGTCTTGCACTAGATCGCCAATGGACACACCGGCGTCGCCTATTCGGTTCACGAACGAACTATTGGCCCCGTTCTCGAGCAGGCGGCGCACCAAGTAGGCCAGCAAGGTCTGATGTGTGCCAACGGGCGCGTAGATGCGGCAGGGCCGCTGCAGTGGCCCGACTACCTGCCGGTATAGTGGCTCGCCCATGCCGTGCAAACATTGGAATTCATATTGGCCCAGCGCGAAGTCCCCGTGAATGTCCTGCGCCATGTGCACGACGGCCGCCAGGGTGTGCGCGTTGTGCGTGGCAAATTGTGGGTACACCGACTGCGGCGCGGCAAGCAGCTTTTGCGCGCAGGCCAGGTAGGACACATCGGTATGGTGCTTGCGGGTGTAGACCGGGTAATCGCTTTGCCCGTCCAGCTGGGCACGCTTGATCTCGCTGTCCCAGTACGCGCCTTTGACCAGACGCACCATCAGCCGGTGGCCACTGCGGCGTGCCAGATCCACCACGAAGTCGATCACAAACGGGCAGCGCTTTTGGTAGGACTGGATAACAAAGCCGATGCCGTGCCAGCCTTGCAGACTTGGGGCAAAGCACAGCGCTTCGAGCAAGTCGAGCGAGATGTCCAAGCGATCCACTTCTTCGGCGTCGATGTTCAGGCCGATGTCGTAGTGCCGAGCCAATTCGGTGAGTTTCAACACGCGTGGGAAAAGCTCATCCATCACGCGCTGATGTTGGGTACGGCTGTAGCGCGGGTGCAGGGCCGACAGCTTGACCGAGATGCCTGGGCCGTTCACCACGCCCTGGCCGTTGGATGCCTTGCCGATCAAGTGGATGGCGTTTTCGTAGGATTGCATGTAACCCTGCGCGTCGGCTTCGGTTAACGCGGCTTCGCCCAGCATGTCGTAGGAGTAGCGAAAGCCCTGGGCCTCCATGGTACGGGCGCGTTGTAGTGCCTCATCAATCGTTTCCCCGGTTACAAACTGCTCGCCCAGCATCTGCATGGCCAGTTGCACGCCTCGGCGGATCAGCGGCTCGCCGCTCTTGCCGATCAATCGGGTGAGCGAAGCCAGCATAGCCCCCTCGCTGTTCGTAGCCAACAGCTTGCCCGTGAGCAGCAGGCCCCACGATGCGGCATTTACAAACAGCGACTGGCTGCGGCCCACATGCTGGCGCCAGTTGCCGTGTCCGATCTTGTCGCGAATCAATGCATCGCGTGTGGCCGCGTCGGGAATGCGCAGTAGCGCTTCAGCTAGGCACATCAGCGCCACGCCTTCTTCGCTGGACAGCGCGTATTCCTGCATCAGGTTTTGCACCCGGCCTTCGCGGCCGCGCTGTTGCGGGGCTTTGCGTATCCCCGTCACCAGTTTGCGGGCCAGCACGTCGGTGCGTGCTGTTTGTGTCGGACTCATACGGGCTGCGGTCAGCAGTGGGGCCAGGGCTTGTGCTTCGGCTAAGCGGGTGGCACGGGCGATGGCTTCGCGCAGGGCGCTGCGCTCGAGCAAGGGGCCGCCGGGGGTGAAGTGGGCGCCGTGGGTTGACATCAGTTGAGCGGAGGTAGTTGGAGCGTTCATGAGGGAAGCCTTGCTGATTGACATGAATCGCCATCATCCTGATTAAATACAAAATATTTCACCAAAATTAATTAGTTTTATAGAATAATGTGCATTATGAACAACGAAATTCAGGACATTGACAGAACCGACCGTCGTATTCTCGATGCATTGCAGCGTGACGGTCGCATCAGCAACCTCAAGCTCGCCGAATGTGTTGCCTTGTCACCCACGGCAGTGCTGGCGCGGGTGCAGCGACTCACGCGTGAGGGCTACATCCTCGGATATGAGGCACGCTTGAACCCGCTCAAACTGGGCGCGGGCATGATGGTCTTTGTGGAAATATTACTGGACCGCACCAGCCCCAATGTGTTCGAGCAGTTCAAAGTGGCGGTGCAAGTGCGCCCCGAGATCATGGAGTGCCATATGGTGGCCGGGGGGTTTGACTATTTGCTCAAGACGCGCGCCGCCGACATGAATGCCTACCGTGAATTTGCAGGCACCGTGTTGTGGCAGCTGCCAGGCGTTCGCGAGACGAGCACCTATGCGGTGATGGAAGAAGTCAAGAACACGACAACGCTTGCATTGTGAATAAGTCTATCGGTAGGT
>CAJBLW010000154.1 GCA_903953985.1 uncultured Burkholderiales bacterium | reverse complement strand
GCACTACCCCGCCATCGACCTGAACGGCTCGGTCTCGCGGGTCATGCAAAACCTGCTCTCCCCCGAAGACCAGAAACTGGCCAACCGGTTCAGGCGGCTTTGGTCGTTGTACCAGCAAAACCAGGACCTGATTCAGGTGGGCGCTTACGAGGCGGGCAGCAATGCGGACCTGGACCAAGCCATACGCTTGCGTTCCCAAATGGAATCTTTTTTGCAGCAAGACATGCACACCAGCCAGGACGCGGCCACCACACGGCTCCAAGTGCAAGCGCTGATGACCCAATGACCCTTCTAGGAGAATGACATGCGACAAGCCAGAAGTTGTTGGCCCGTGCTGGTGAAAAAAGCCGAAGAAGCCGTCAATGAAATCCAAAACGACATCGTCCAGGCAATGGCCCGGGTGGCGCAACTCGAAGCCAGCCACCAGCGCTTGTGCAAGTTATACGACGAGTACCGGCTGCAAGAACAAGCCAGGGATGCGACGGTGATGGGCATGCAAGCGAGCATGAACCACCGCCAGTTCATGGCCCAGTTGCTGAACCTGCAGCAGCGCGTGGTGGTGGACCTGGGCAAAGCCCAAGCCACCGTGGCACAAATGCGCAAAAAAAGACTGCACGCCGAAATCGAGCTGCACAAAATGCAGTCGCTGCACGAGCAAGACGCCAGAGCCGTGGCGCAAGATGTCAAGCGTTATGAGCAAAGACAAATGGACGAGTTGGGCGTACGCCAGTTCATCTTGGGAATGGGTTCCTGAGCTGAAACCTTTGAGCTGATTCATTGCTCTATGTCAAGGCAATGTCTTGGGCTTGCGACGATGATGGCGCGAATGATGCGCAATGTGAGTCTGATTTTTTGTGGCATGGTCTTGGGCGGGCAGGCTTTGGCCGATCAACCCCACAGCGCTGCCCAGGTGGCCTTGTGGCCGACCATTCCCTTTGTGCGCGGCCAAGATCTGTGCCAATACCAGGATGTTTATGGCCGCACCCGCGCTCAACAGGCCAGCGACATGGCCCGTTTGTTGGGCGACTTGATCCGCGCCGGCGCAGAGCCCAAACAAGCACCTGAGTTGCTACAGACCTTGGACAGCCTCATCGACCAAGGGCGGCAGCGGGCCACGGGCGGATTTGGCATGGACGTCTTGCTCGAAGGCAGTTTCAAGGCCGCGCTCGACCGGGTGTATGAACTGCACCACCCCCAAGTGCGCAAGGTGAGTTTCTTCAACCCCATGGCCCTGAGCGAGTTGGTGCGCGTGCTGCGCGCCCAACAAAGACAGGGCAGCCTTGAAGCCAAACAACTGGAGGGTTTGACCGGCATGGTCTGGGGCACCTACTCCTTCAGCCCTGCATGCAAAGGCGATGTGCTGGTGACCCTGCACCTCGAAACCCAGCCAGGGCACAGCTTCAATTACCAGGCGCGGGGCATGCCGGAATCGGTGATGGGACAAATCGCCTACCAAGTGTTCAGCCAGTTCCAAAAAACACACTTTCCCAGCCAGGTCACTTACCTGGGGAAAACCTTGGAACTGTTGGGTGCGCCAGGCAACGTGCTGGGCACGACCAATTCGCCGCGCAAAGCCCAGTTCGCCTGCGAACGCATGCAAGCGAGGCTGCCCACCGTGGGTGAGTACATTTACCTGAGTGAATTGGGCGACTGGAACGGCGGCGTGAACAGCAGCAAGGGCTTGTGGGCCCTGTCTGAAGAACGGGTAATGGCCCCAGAAATGCCCAACCCTTCCATGGTGCGATCGATCAAGGAATTCCAGACGCCCGAAATCCGCTACTTCTGCGTGCGCCAATCGATCGGGAAAAATATCGCCAGCCCGCGCAGCCCTTGATCAAGCCTTTCGCAAGGGTCTTCACTGAGGTCCAAGGGTGATTGAACGTGCCAAAATTGCAAACAATTCCACTCACCCGCATTCCAGCCCAAACGCCATGCCCTCGTTCCAACGCGCTGTCATCACAGGAGCCTGTGGGGGCTTAGGACAAAGCTTGGCGCGGCAGTTGCTGGGCTCGGGTGCGCAGGTCGCGCTGGTCGGCCTGAACCACCCACCATTGGAAGCCTTGCAGGCACTGGCCCCCGAGCGCTGCCGCATTTACACCCCCGACGTTTCCAACGCCCAAGCCATGCAGGCCATGGCCGCCGACTGCTTGCAGCACTGGGGCGCGCCCGATCTGGTGGTCGCCAATGCCGGTGTGGCCGGTGGGTTTGAAACCAGCGACCCGGTCGATCTGGCCGTGATGCGCCGAATGCTAGAGATCAACCTCTTGGGCGTAGCCACCACGTTCCAACCCTTCCTCCAAGCCATGCTGGACAGTCAGCGGCCCGGCGCGCTGGTGGGCGTGGCCAGCGTGGCGGGTTGGCGCGGCATGCCGGGCAATGGGGCTTACTGCGCCAGCAAAGCCGGACTGATCGCTTACCTGCAAAGCCTTCGCGCTGAGCTGCGCCCCACTCACCTCACGGTGCACACCATCAGCCCCGGGTATTTGCGCACCGCGCTCACGGCAGGCAACACCTTTGCCATGCCCGGTCTGCTGGGGCCTGACGAAGCAGCCCGCGATTTGCTTCGCGGCGTAGCGCAAGGCCGCGAACACATTGTGTTGCCGCGCCACATCGGCTGGTTGTCGCAAGCCCTGTCGCTGTTGCCCGCCCGCTGGCACGACCGCATCTTGCTGGGCCAGCCCCGCAAACCCCGCGCCCATCAGGCCGGGGCCACGCCGATCCCCGGCCTTTCTGACACCCCTCTCCAACGCAAAACATGAGCATTGCCACACAACAACAGATCGCCTTGATCGGCGCAGGCCCCTCGGGCCTGGCTGGCGCAAGGGCTCTCTCCAAACACGGCATCGCTTTCCAGGGCTTTGAAGCCCACACCGATGTGGGTGGTTTGTGGAACATCGGCAACTCCCGCTCCACCGTCTACGAATCGGCCCACCTGATTTCCAGCAAGCGCACCACTGAGTTCAAGGAATTCCCCATGCCATCCGGCACGGCCGATTACCCCAGCCACCGCGAGCTGTTGGACTACTTCAAAGCCTATGCCGAGCACTTTGACCTGAAGCGCCATTACCGTTTTGGCGTGCGTGTGTTGCGCGTTGAGCCGGTGAGCGATGCGCCCGATACGCTGTGGCGGATCACCATGGATGCAGGTGAAGGTGAGGGTCAACAGGAAACGCACGAGTACAAAGGCGTGGTGATCGCCAACGGCATCTTGGCCGAACCCAACAAGCCCGAGTGGCCCGGGCAGTTCAGTGGGCAGTTGCTGCACACCTCGGCCTACAAAAAAGCCGATCAGTTCAAGGGGCAGCGCGTGCTGATTGTGGGCGCAGGCAACTCGGGCTGCGACATCGCGGTCGACGCGGTGCACCACGCGCAAAGCGTGGACATCTCGGTGCGCCGGGGCTATTACTTCGTGCCCAAATATGTGTTCGGCCTGCCCGCCGACACGGTGGGCGGCAAAACCAAGTTGCCGCGCTGGCTCAAGCAAAAAGTCGACAGCACCTTGCTCAAGTGGTTCACGGGCGACCCGGTGCGTTTTGGTTTTCCCAAGCCCGACTACAAAATGTACGAGTCGCACCCCATCGTGAACTCGCTCATCCTGCACCACGTTGGCCATGGTGATGTGAAGGTGCGGCCCGACGTGGATCG
>CAJBLW010000153.1 GCA_903953985.1 uncultured Burkholderiales bacterium | reverse complement strand
TCTCTACACCTTCAACAAGCGTTTCCACTTGAGGCTTGGCTCGGCATTGGCATATGCATCACTGCACTTAGCTTTCACCGAATTTGACGTCATTCACACGAGGAGTTTCCTACCTCGGTGCACAATTTTCATGAGTCCTCTGCTCTAACCAACTGAGCTAACGCCCCAACCGAAGGCGTGATTGTAGTGGCCTCAGACAGCTTATTTGGACTGGCTCAGCGCATTGCTGACCAAGCGCGAGGTGATGTTGACGATCTGGATCATGCGGTCGTAGGGCATGCGGGTCGGGCCGATCACGCCCAGGGTGCCCACAATCTGGCCATCGACCTCATAAGGGGAACTGACGACCGACAGTTCCTGCATGGGAACGATCTGGCTTTCACCGCCGATGTAAATGCGCACGCCTTCGGCTTGGCTGGACACATCCAAAAGGCGCATGAGCTGGGTTTTTTGCTCAAACAGGTCAAAAGCCCGCCGCAGGTGCCCCATATCGCTGGAAAAATCGCTCACCGACAGCAAGTTGCGTTCACCGGCAATAACCACTTCATTCTGGTCATCGGCCAGCGCCTCGGTGCTGACCTGAACGGCCGCTTGCATGAGCGTGGCAATTTCGCTTTGCAGGCTGACCAGCTCTTGCTGCACCCGGCTGCGCACCTGCTCGATGGCCATGCCCGCGTAATGGGTGTTCAAGAAATTAGACGTTTCGAGCAGCTGGCTTTGCGAATAATCGGTCTCGGTGAACAAAATACGGTTTTGCACATCGCCCTCGGGCGAGACGATGATGACCAACAAGCGTCGCTCGGACAGGCGCAAAAATTCAATGTGCCGGAACACCGACGGCTTGCGAGGCGTCATAACCACACCCACAAAATGCGACAGGCTGGACAGCAAGTGGGCCGCACTGGCAATCACTTTTTGCGGCTGGTCAGGCAGGAGCGCAGGGGTTTCGAGACCGTCGCGCTGCACCGTGAGCATGGTGTCGACAAACAAGCGGTATCCCCTGCTGGTCGGAATGCGTCCGGCCGAGGTGTGGGGGCTGGCGATCAGGCCCAGCTCTTCCAGGTCGGACATCACATTGCGAATGGTCGCGGGTGACAAATCCAGGCCCGAGGCCTTGGAGAGCGTGCGCGAGCCCACGGGTTGGCCGTCCGCGATATAGCGTTCCACCAGGGCTTTGAGCAATAACTTGGCACGATCATCTAGCATCGACGCATTTTAATGATGTAATTTGCGAATGAGATCCAAGTTCCGTCACATTGCACTCTTTGGCAAGTACCACACCACTGCCCATGGCGGGGCGTTGGAGAGTTCACGCCGCGCTTTGGACGACGTGGCCCAGTTCTTGACCCGGCAAGGCTGTGACGTGGTGCTGGACAAAGAAACCGCATCGCACACCGGGCTTAACCATTACCCCGTGCTGGAAATGGCCGAGATTGGCTCACATTGCGATTTGGGGTTGGTGATTGGCGGCGATGGCACCATGCTCGGCATAGGCCGCCAAATGGCTCGCCATGGCCTGCCGCTGATGGGCATCAACCAAGGGCGGCTGGGCTTCATCACCGACATTCCCCTGCAAAGCTACCAGACTGTGTTGCTGCCCATGCTGCAGGGCCATTACCAAACCGAGGACCGCAGCTTGCTGCAAGCCCACGTCATGCGCGACCAGCGCAGCGTGTTCAGCGCGCTGGCCATGAACGATGTGGTGGTCAACCGGGGCGGCACCTCGGGCATGGTCGAGCTGCGGGTCGAGGTCGACGGGCGGTTTGTGTCCAACCAGCGCGCCGACGGCCTGATCATCGCCACGCCCACGGGCTCCACCGCGTATTCGCTGTCGGTCGGCGGCCCCTTGGTGCACCCTGCCATGGGCGGCTGGGTCATGGCCCCCATTGCACCGCACACCCTGTCGAACCGCCCTATCGTGCTGCCCGAGTCCTGCGAGATCAGCATCGAGATCGTTGCGGGGCGCTATGTCAGCGCCAACTTTGACATGCAATCCCTGGCAGATTTGATTTTGGGTGATCGGATCGTGGTCAATCGCTCAGAGCACAAAGTGCGTTTTTTGCACCCGGCAGGCTGGAATTATTTCGACACCTTGCGAAAAAAAATGCACTGGAATGGGGGCGATTGAGCCATGGCATTGACGCACATCACCCTGCGCGACTTTGTGATCGTGCACGAGCTGGCACTGGACCTGAGAACAGGCTTCAGCGTGTTGACCGGCGAGACCGGTGCGGGCAAATCCATTTTGATCGACGCCTTGCAACTGGCCTTGGGCACCCGCGCCGAAGCCAGCGTGGTGCGTGAAGGTGCCAGCCGCTGCGAGGTCTGTGCAGAATTTGAACCTACGCCCCGTATTCAGGCCTGGCTTGAAGAAGCCGGGTTTGAGGCCAATGCCAATTTGCTACTGCGCCGCACCGTGGACACCGCGGGCAAAAGCCGCGCCTGGATCAACGGCAGCCCCGCCACCGCTTCGCAGTTGCGCGAGCTGGGCGAGCAGTTGCTGGACATCCATGGCCAACACGCCTGGCAAAGCCTGACCCGTCCTGATGCGGTGCGCGGCTTGCTCGACGCCTATGCGGGCACAGACATCCGCCCGCTCAAAGCCGCTTGGCAGGCCTGGCGGCAGGCCCAGCAAGCCTTGGCCGATGCGCAACAAGCGCAAAGTACGTTGGCCAACGAACGCGAACGCTTGGCTTGGCAAATTGGAGAAGTCGACAAGCTCAACCCGCAAGAAGACGAATGGCAAGACCTGAGCACACAGCACAGCCGTTTGGCCAACGCGCAGGCCTTAATTGACGGGGCCAACCAGAGCACCGTATTGCTCGAAGGCGGTGATAGCGATAGCGAAGGTGGCGCATTGCGCCAGCTGTCCCGCGCCATCCAGACGCTTCAGTCGCTGGGGCAGTATGAGCCCGAGTTCAAGGCCTTAGCCGAGGTGCTGGTGTCTGCGCAGGCTCAGGCCGAAGACGTGGCCCACAGCCTGCACAGTTATTTGAGAAAAACCGATCTGGACCCACAACACCTGGCCCAACTGGACGAGCGCATGGGCCTGTGGCTGTCGCTGGCCAGGCGCTACAAAAAAACACCCGCCGAACTGCCCTTGAGCTTGCAGGCCTGGCGGCAAGAACTTGCGCAACTCGATGCCGCTGCCGATCTGGACAGCCTGCAAAAAGCCGAACAAGCTGCTCACAAAGCCTGCCTTCAAACGGCAAAGGCCGTTTCGCAGCAACGCCAAAAAGCCGCCAAACCGCTGGCCCAAGCCGTCAGCAGCGCGATGCAGCAACTGGGCATGCAAGGCGGCCGCTTTGAGGT
>CAJBLW010000152.1 GCA_903953985.1 uncultured Burkholderiales bacterium | reverse complement strand
GCGCCCTGATCTCCATCGCTGGCGCGCTTTGCTATGCAGAACTTTGCACGGCCTACCCCAATGCCGGGGGTGACTACCACTTTCTGCACAGGGCTTTTGGGCGCAACATTTCTTTCATTTATGGCTGGTCGCGCGCCACGATCATCAACACCGGCTCCATCGCCTTGCTGGCCTTTGTTTTTGGCGATTACATGAGCACGCTGGTGAACCTGGGCGCCTACTCCAGTGCCATCTGGGCACTGCTGATCGTGGTTGGCTTGACGTTTGTCAACCTTGCCGGCATTCACGCATCTTCGCGCATGCAAACTTGGTTGACCTTGACAGAAATTGTCGGTTTGCTGGCCGTTGTCGCAGCTGGATTTTGGGTTGACGCCCCCGCCTCTGGCACCCTTCAATGGTTTGCACAAGCGCCTGCGCCAGCGCAATGGGGGCTGTGCCTGGTCTTTGTCTTGCTGACCTTCGGCGGCTGGAACGAAGCGGCCTACATCTCGGCCGAATTGAAGGGCGGACCGCGCACCATGGTCTGGGTCATCTTGGCCAGCATGCTCACATTGACGGTCATTTACCTGCTGGTTAACACGGCATTGCTGTTCGGCCTGGGCTTGAATGGCTTGAGCCAAAGCAAAACCGCTGCAGGCGACTTGCTGGGCCTGGCCTTTGGTCCTTGGGCGCAAAAAGCACTGGGCTTGTTTGTGGCCATTGCCGCATTGACCAGCATTAATGCCACCATGTTTGTCGGTGCTCGGACCAACTTTGCTGTTGGAAGCGACTGGAAAGCCCTGCGCAAATTGGGTCAATGGCAACTGAACATCGGCAGCCCCAAACAAGCTTTGACCCTGCAAGCCCTGATCAGCATGGGCTTGATCGCATTGGGCACCCAAGAAGCCGATGGTTTCTCTGCCATGGTCGAATTTGCTGCCCCCGTGTTCTGGGGTTTTCTGTTCCTGGTCGGGTTGGCCTTGCTTTGGTTAAGGAAGACAGATCCGAGCACCCCGCGGCCCTTCAAAGTGCCGCTGTACCCAGTGCTGCCCGTGATTTTTTGTGCCGCCTGCGCATGGTTGACCTACTCCAGTGTCACTTACGCCATCTCTCAAAATGCCATTCACGTCTCTTTTTGGCTCATTGCCAGTGGCGTTGTGGCCTTACTGCTGTTGCGAGCTCGCGAAAAAACCGTCGGCCAAATACCCCAGCAAATTTAATCTCATTCAATCCCCATCTCCTGATTTTAAGCAGAGGTGTTGACGCTGAAGTTGATTTGACTGCCACTGACTGCCTCTGTCACTTGGACGATCACGTTTTGTCGGCTCACCTCTTCCAATCAGCGTTGGCCACAACGCAGCGACCTGCGGATGGACCGCCAAGACAGCTTCAGACAGCCCTCCTCGACCGATAATAGAAAAACTTTCAAGACAACCAACACCGGAGAACCGCCTTGACCGCCAACAGCCTTCCTGTCATCTGGGTCGATGCGATTTTGCTTTTCACCTTTTGCGAGTGGCTCTTTTTGAGCGTCAGAAGCACCCAAACAAAAAACGGTTTGCGTTTTGCCGACATCAGCGCAGGGCTGCTGCCCGGGTGGTTATTGATGCTTGCTCTTCGATTTGCATCGCCCCCTGAATTGCCCATCGAAGTGTTTGTTTGCCTTGCCTTCGCTGGACTGGCGCACGCTTTGGATTTTTACCGCAGATACAAATAAATACCCCATCACATTCATAACATTCTCAACAAATTGCCTTTAGCATGGGGGGGTGAACTTATCATCTCCACCATCGCTGGCTCTGCCGCTGTCCTTATCCGCTCTGAGGCGCGACATCGACTCGCCGGCGGGCCGCATCAGCCTTTACAGCGCTGGGCCTCAAGACCAAACATGTGGACTGCCGCCACTGTTGCTGGTACACAGCATCAACGCTGCAGCCTCAGCAGCTGAGCTTGCACCCCTTTTTGAACATTACCGACAACAGCGTCCGGTGTACGTTCTTGAACTTCCGGGTTTTGGTTTTTCTGACCGCAGTGCCCGCCCGTACACGCCGCGCTTGATGACCGACGCCTTGCATGCTGCGCTGGCAGTCATGAAGTCCGAGCAAGGCGCTGCAGCTGCAGATGTGTTGGCGGTGTCGCTCTCAAGCGAGTTCGCAGCCCGTGCCAAATGCGAAGCGCCGCAAACTATCCGCCGGCTTGCACTGATCAGCCCGACCGGTTTTAGAGGAAGAAAACTGCGCTATGGGCCAGATGGTGGAACGCTGGGTTTGCCTTGGCTATACCGTTTGCTGACGATGGACTGCTGGCGCCAAGGCATTTTTGATACCTTGACCCGACCCGGAGTTATTCGGTATTTTTTAAAGCGCACTTGGGGCGCCGAAGATATCGACGAAACATTTTGGCGTTATTGTTTGCTGACCTCGCGACAGCCGGGCGCTGCCAACGCGGCCTTTTATTTTGTCTCGGCCTTTTTGTTCAGCACCGACATCAACCAACTTTATGAGGGTCTGGACGGTCCAGTCTGGGTGTCCATGGCCACTCGCGGAGATTTCACCGATTACCGTGGCCGGCATACGGTGGAAGGCAGAAAAAACTGGCAGTTTCATGCCGTTGAAGGGGGCGCACTGCCGTTTTTTGAAGACCTGCCCGCTTTCACCAAAAAGCTTGACCCGTTCTGGGACGTAGATCACCCTTCTCAGAAAATTCAACATTGAGCGGTGGTGCCGGCGCCGACATTGACTGATCAAAATCAATTCAAACAGCCCACAAGACCCCAACCGCACCGCCAGCGACCATGACCAGCAATCCCAAGCCCACAATCAGGCCGTAGCGCACACCTCCGCTGGCGATGGCAACGGCTGTTTTGGCCAGCGCACTAGAGGCGAGGACAGCCACCACGGCCCAATGCGCCACCTCGGGTGCCATGCCGCCTGTTTGTGTCAGTTGCGCGATGCTGGCAGCGGCAGCATGCACTTCCACCCAAGCCACGCACAGGGCTGCTACGAGCACACCCACATCGCCAAAAACATGTTGCAGCCAGGCAGCGAGCAAAGACATCAAGGCAATCATGCTGGCCATGCCCATGGCATGGGTGAGCTTGAAGGCATGCCCTGTTTCGGTCTTGACACCACCCGCTTCGATGCGGCGCAAGGCGGACAGCACCACCAACAGCAAGCCTAGGCCTGCCAAGACCAGTGGCCAACGCATGGCCATCAGCAAGGTTGGTGAGGCCGCCCCCAGCACCCCGGCAAACAGCGCCAACGACGCCAGATTGGCCAACAGGGCACAAGCCGCTGCAGGCAGTGCATCGATTTGCCCTGCCCGCACGCGCTGGCCCGTGCTGACGACCACGGCAGTGGAGGACACAAAACCCGAAAAGAATGCCGCCAGTGGCATCCCCCAACGACCACCCAGCGCTCGCTGCGCGACATGGCCCAGCATGCCGACCGCCATGACCAGCACCACGATGCGCCAAAGCTTGGTGGCTTGCAGCACGCCCCAGGGGTCGATCGCTTGGTCCGACAGCAGCGGCATCACGACCAGTGCTGCGGCAGCCAAGATGAGAGCGTCTTGCAACTCCTGATCCGTGATCAGAACACGAGTGATGTGCTGCGAAGCGTGTTTGGCCTGCAGCAGTGCGGCTGCCAATACGCCGAGGGCCGCAGACAAGCTCGGGTTTTGCTGCGCCAGCGCCGACAGCATCAGTGTCGCCAGCAATGCCACCTCGCCCGTCTGGCCAGGGTCGCTTCGGGCGGTGGCCTGATAGCCACCGATCACCAGCGCACCGATCACCAAGACGGTGGACACAAATGGCCAAGTACCCAAACTCCAGCTCACGTAGCCGAGCATCGCCACCAGTGCGTGCGTCCGCGTGCCAGCCTTGGTCATATCTGGCTCGTGTCGGCGCTCGCGCACCACGCCGATCAGCAAGCCCACCCCCAGGGCGGTCAGCAAGCCGATCCAATTCACAGAGGTGTTCATGACAAAGCAAACATCCTTCGCATCTGACCATGAGGGTCAGCGACAAGCCTTGACTTTGATCAACTTGGATTCGAACAAGAACCTTGATCATTGAGCATTAGCGGCGAATCGAATGTGAATGCGCCATCTGGCCTGAATGCCCATGGCTTTTTCACCATGCCCTCAACCCAAAGCCTGATGCTCGATCCGGCTTGACAGGAGCTTCCCATGAAATGCAACCGCACTTTGAGCTTGGGGCTGCTGGTGTTGTCGCTCGGCCTTGCCGCCTTGCCCGCCCTGGCCGAGGACGATTGCGATGCACCCCTCAATCGCTGGCAATCACGCGATGCCGTGCGGCAGATGGCTGCAGCGCAGGGCTGGCAGATTCAGCGGCTGAAGATCGACGACGGCTGTTATGAAATTCGATTCACAGATGCGCAAGGCCGCAGATTCAAAGCCAAGATCGACCCGGAAACGCTCAAGGTCTTGAAGCTCAAGCAAGACGAGCATCTACGCGAGCGAAAAAGTGAACGCGAAGCGTCATAAGTTCTTCATTCAACAGGCTTTACGGAAAAAACACCATGTCCAAACCTCTTTTATCCCTTGTGGCCACGGCCTGCGCACTTGTCTTTTCTCCCTTGGCATACAGCCGCCCGGTCACGCTGACCGCGCAGCTCAAGAATTACGGCGGCGACGGTGCTTACCTGGCGGCCTACCTCACCGATGCCAAGGGGGCCTATGTGCGCACCCTCTGGGTCGCCGGTGGCAAGGCCAAGTACCACAAGCATTTATCGGATTGGTACCGACTCTCGGCCGGTGATGCCAAACGTCTGGATGGCATCACCGGTGCCAGCGTCGGCGCGGGCCGCACCCTCAAGGTCACTGCCGATCTGGCGGATGCATTGATCGACGCGGGCTATGAAATCCGCATCGATGCCGCCGCCGAAGACATGCGCGACAGCCCGTCAGAGGTCCGCATCCCGCTGACCAAAGCGAATGCGGGCAAGCCACAGGCCGGCAAACCCTACATCCAGTCAGCGACCTTTCAACTTCAGTAAAAGCTTGAGCATGAGTTGGAAAGCGATTCATCGCTGGCTGGGCTTGACCGTGGGCACACTGGCGGTGGTGCTGGGCATCAGTGGTGCCATTTTGGCGATCGACCCGGTGCAGCAGGCTTGGCAGGCACCCTCAGCACCGGGCGACTTGACGGTGGCCACCTTGGTCGAGCGCGTGACACGCACGGTGCCGGACGCCCAAGAAATCCGGCACTTGCCCTCGGGTGCCATCGTGGTGTTCAGTTTTGCTGGCGAGCAGCCGCAAGCCTCTTATGTGGACCCCGCCGATGGCCAGGTGCTGGGCCCTTGGCAAGCCTCGGTTCTGCCGCGTTGGGTGAAGAACCTGCACCGCTCATGGCTGCTGGGTGACGCCGGGCGTTGGCTGGCAGCGGGCATTGCGCTGGTCATGGCAGTGCTGTGCGCATCGGCGCTGGTGCTGCTGCTGCGGCGCATGGGAGGCTGGCAGCGACTGACCAAGAAGGTGCGCGGCACGCTGCCGCAACGCATCCATGTGCTCACCGGCCGTGTGGTGCTGCTGGTTTTGTTGCTCACGTCTGTCACCGCGCTGACCCTGAGTGCATCGACCTTGGGGCTGGTGGCGCTGGATGCAGGGATTGAGCCGGAGGTGCTTTCGGTGGTGTCCAGCCAGCCTGCCTTGCCCGGCGCGCAGTTGGCCCCGCTGCAAAGCCTGCTGGTCAAAGATTTGCGCAAGTTGAATGTTCCGAGTGCCACCGACCCCGAAGACACCTGGAAGCTCACCACCGCCCAGGGGCAGGGCTGGATTGACCGCTACTCGGGCCAAATGCTGGCGTGGCAGGACGCCAGCTTGGCGCAGCGTGTGAACGATCTGGCCGTGGTGCTGCACACGGGCGAATCGGCTTGGCTGTGGGCCTTGGTGCTGTGTGTCGCGGGGGCCAGCGTGCTGTTGTTTTGGCTGTCGGGTTTTTTCATCTGGTGGCAAGCCCGCAGCCAGCCCCCCCAGATCACGGGCAACACCCCCATGGCCCAGGCCGATGTGCTCATCTTCGTGGCCAGCGAGGGGGGCAGCACCTGGGGTTTTGCCCAAACACTGCAAGACACGCTGAGAAAGTGCGGCCACCGCGTGCACACCAGCGCCTTGGAGAATTTTCAAACCACCGCCGCCACACGGCAGGTGTTGGTGCTGGCGGCCACCTATGGTGAAGGCCAGGCCCCGGCTCATGCCAGCGGCGCGCTTGCGCTGATTTCCAAACTCAAGGTCAACAAAGTCCCAGTGTCGGTGTTGGGTTTTGGTGATCGGCAGTACCCGGCGTTTTGCGCCTTTGCAGAGGCTCTGGAGCGGCAGCTGCGTACGCAAGGCTGGCCCGCTTTGCTGCCGCTCGAATGCATCCACCAACAATCCGCGCAGCAGTTCGCACGCTGGGGCATTGATTTGGCCCAGGCGCTGAACGAACCGCTGGTGCTGG
>CAJBLW010000151.1 GCA_903953985.1 uncultured Burkholderiales bacterium | reverse complement strand
TGGACCATCGTGACCAAAGACCATTCGCTGTCGGCCCAATGGGAGCACACGGTGCTGGTCACCGAAACCGGCTACGAAGTGCTCACCGTCTCGGCCGGCACTCCCGCCGTACCCGCTTTTGTGCCACCCCCAGCCACCTCCTGACATGAAAGCCCAGGCCCCCTTGCCAGATTTGACCGCATCGACCGAACTGGGTGTCCTTCGCGAGACTTACAAGCGCGACAAGGCTGCTGTGCTGCAAGCCCTGGCCGACAGTGGCTCGGCCGTGCGGGGCCTGAAACAAACCCTGAAGCAACTGGCCATTTTGGCCGATGGATTGCTGATTCAACTGTGGCTAAACGCGGGTTTCGCCCCCGAGCTGGCGCTGGTGGCGGTGGGCGGTTTTGGGCGCGCCGAGTTGTTCCCGCACTCGGATGTGGATGTGCTGGTTTTGCTGCCCACGGGCCAAACCCCGGAGGACGACCCAGCGCTGCAGTCGCAGCTTGAGCGCTTCATCGGCAGCTGCTGGGACACGGGACTGGAAATTGGCTCCAGCGTGCGCAGCCTGGACGAGTGCTTGGCCGAATCGGCCAAGGACATCACGGTGCATACCTCTTTGCTGGAGTCGCGTCGGGTGACGGGCAACACCAAACTGTTCACCGAATTCCAAAAACAATTTCAGGCGGCCATGGACCCGCAGGCATTTTTGGTGGCCAAAACCTTGGAAATGCACCAGCGCCACACCAAATTTGACAACACCCCCTACGCCCTGGAGCCCAACTGCAAAGAGTCCCCGGGAGGCTTACGCGACCTGCAGATGATTTTGTGGGTGGCCCGCGCCGCAGGTCTCGGTCACAGCTGGGACGAGTTGGCGCGCAAAGGCCTGGCCACTCCGCTTGAGGCGCGTCAAATCAAGCGCAACGAAGCCCTGCTGGGTCTGATCCGTGCCCGTTTGCACCTGCAAGCCAAAAGGCGTGAAGACCGCCTGGTGTTTGACCTTCAAACCAATGTAGCCGAGACCTTTGGCTTCGCCTCGGACATCACTCCCGAGGGGCGGCTGGCCTTGCGCGCCAGCGAAAAACTGATGCGCCAATACTATTGGGCTGCCAAGGCGGTCACGCAACTCAACCAGATCTTGCTGCTTAACATCGAAGACCGCCTCAAAGCTGAGCGCGGCGAGAGCATTGACCAATTCCGCCCCTTGAACGAGCGCTTTTTTGAAAAAGCGGGGCTGATCGAAGTGGCCAGCGACGACCTTTATCAAAAGCACCCGCACGCCATCCTCGAAACCTTTTTGCTTTACCAAGCCACGCCTGGACTCAAAGGCCTATCGGCCAGAACGTTGCGTGCGCTGTACAACGTGCGTGCCATCATGAATGGGCGTTTTCGCGCCGACCCGGTGAACCGCCAGACGTTTTTGCAGATCCTGCAGCAGCCCCAGGGCATCACCCACGCCATGCGCCTGATGAACGAAACCTCGGTGCTCGGGCGGTACCTGTGGGTCTTTCGGCGCATCGTGGGACAGATGCAACACGACCTGTTCCATGCCTACACGGTGGATCAGCACATCATGATGGTGCTGCGCAATGTGCGGCGCTTTTTTATGGCCGAGCACACCCATGAATACCCCTTTTGCTCTCAATTGGCCAGCGGCTGGGACAAGCCCTGGATTTTGTACGCTGCCGCCTTGTTTCACGACATCGCAAAAGGCCGGGGTGGCGACCACTCTCAACTGGGCTGCACTGAGGTGCGAACCTTCTGCCGCCAGCACCAGGTTGGCAAGGACGACGGGCAGTTGATCGAATTCCTGGTCAGTGAACACTTGACCATGAGCCGCGTGGCTCAAAAAGAAGACCTGGGCAACCCCGAAGTCATCGCCCGGTTTGCGCAGCGCGTGGGCAACGAGCGTCGTTTGACAGCCCTGTACCTGCTGACCGTGGCCGATATCCGGGGCACCAGCCCCAAGGTATGGAACGCTTGGAAAGCCAAGCTACTGGAAGACCTGTACAAATCAACGCTGCGCGTGCTGGGCGGTCGTGCCCCCGATGCCACTGCCGAGGTGGAAGCCCGCAAACGCGAGGCCCTGATCGAGCTGGCACGCCAGGCCCAGCCTCACGAAGGCCACAAGGCATTTTGGGACACGCTCGACTTGAGCTATTTCATGCGCCACGATGCTTCGGACATCGCCTGGCATGCCCGCCAGCTCTCGCGCCATGTGGCCATGAACACGCCAGAACAGTCACGCACCATCGTGCGCGCCAGGCACTCCCCGATCGGCGAGGGTTTGCAGGTGCTGGTGTTCACACCCGATCAAACGGATTTGTTCGCCCGCATTTGCGGTCACTTTGACCAAGCGGGCTTCAGCATTCTGGACGCCAAAATTCACACCACACGCACCGGCTGGGCGCTGGACACCTTCCAGATCGTCACGCCCATGCTGCCCGAGCATTACCGCGAGCTGATGAGCATGGTCGAGTCGGGTCTGGCGCAGACCCTGGACCAGCACGGCCCCCTGCCCTCGCCGTCTAGCGGCCGGGTGTCGCGGCGCGTCAAGAGTTTCCCGGTCACGCCTCGGGTGACGCTGAACCCGGACGAGCAAGGCCAAAAATGGCTGCTCAGCATCTCGGCCAGCGACCGCATCGGTTTGCTTTACAGCGTCGCCCGCGTGCTGGCCCAGCACGGCATTCACCTGCACCTGGCCAAGATCAGCACATTGGGCGAACGTGTCGAAGACAACTTCCTCATCAGTGGCCCTGCCTTGCAGCAAAACCGTGCTCAAATCGAGATCGAAACCGAGTTGTTGCATGCATTGCAGCCCACCTGACGCCCGGATTTTTTAACAACCGGACACTCCTGCTTTAAGTCTGGGGTTCAGGGCTCAGGGCTTCTAACAAAGCCACATGGAAAAGCCTCGCGGCTTCATATTGCACCCAATGACCTGCACCCGGCACGACTTGCCAACAACCCCACCGACTGGCCATCAGGGGCAAGGCTGCAGCCAGCTCTGACAAGCGGCCCCGGTAAAGGGCGTCATTTTCACCAAATATGGCGCTGACCCTTGCTTTCACCTGCGGCAAAACACGCGCGACGATGTTGGTCGAAGACAAGCGCCGGCGGGGCATTCGGTCACGCTCTACATTGGCGCTGTGAAGACGCAGCGCCAGATCGTCCAAAGCCTCAGGGGCTTGCAACATCAGCGCCAAAAGGTTGTGGCGGTGAACCGCCTCGCGCGCCAAGGGGCTTTGCAGGTGGCGCCAACCCTTCAAGGGCGTGCGAGCGGGCGATGCCAGGCCCATGCCAGGTGCCCCCACCAGTACCAATTGCACCGCATCTTGGGGGTGCTCGGCCAACCACAAGGCCCCGGCCATGCCCCCGAATGAAAAACCCGCGACGCTCACCGGTCCAGCGCAAAAACCCGTGCCTTGCAATTGGTGCAGCCCCGCATGCAAATGCGCGGGCAAGTCGTTCACATCGGTGCAGCCCGCAGGCAGATCCGAGTCGCCAAAGCCCGGCAAGTCGGGCACCAACACACGCCAACCCGCATCGCGCAGCGGCGCAATGACTCGAACCCAATGCGTCCAACTGCCGCTTCCGCCATGCAGCAAAACCAGCGTTGGCTGAGCGACAGACCCCCACGCGTGCCAGACCATTCGGGCCGATTGGCAAGAGGTCTCGTGGCGCTCGGCCCCGGACAAAGCCAAGGCCAGTTGGGGGGGCAAAAAATCAGGCAAAACAGCGGCAGGCATGGGTTGGGATGGCATCAATAACTGGGCGAAGGTGTTGAACAACGGGAAGGGAGACCACGCAAAACTTGGCATCAAAAAGCCGAAAGGCAGCCTTGCTGTTTCAGCCGGACGCATTGGGATTGGGGTGCTGCAAACGCCAGACCTTGTAGGCCGCAGCGGTGGCCACAACGCTGGTCACCATGCTGGACACAAACACGCTTTGCAAACCCCAACGCTCACTGATCAAGCCGCCCAGTAAAGCCCCAATCACCCCCGGAAAACCATAGGCCACCACGGTGTACAGCGCCTGCCCACGTCCGCGCATACGGCCCGGAAAATGGTGCGAAATCAGGGCAATGCAGACGGTGTGGTGCGTTGCAAAGGTGATGGCATGCAGGGTTTGCGCCAACAACAAAACCCACAGCACATGGGCCCAGGTGGCTGTCATGCCCATGCGCAGCAGCATGACGACCGAGCAAGCCACCAGCCAGCCTGTCAAGGGCACTCGCGGCAGCCACCTGGATTGATTGAAAAACCACAACACTTCGACCGCCACCGAAAGCGCCCACAGCACGCCGATCATGGTTTTGCTGTAACCCAAAGAATCCAGGTACAGCGAGAAGAAAACATAAATGCCAATGTGCGAAAGCACATGGAAGAAAGTAGACGCAAAGAACCACTGCACCGCCTTTTGCTTCAACACGGGCATGACCGACTCGTGCTCACGCACCGGGTGGGCGGCCTCCTTGATGTCGGGCATCCACCACACGCTCAGCAGCACCGCGCCCAGGCTGAACACGGTCCAACCGGGAAAGTGCTTCATCCCGAAAGCCTCGAACCAGGCCC
The DNA here is from genome assembly GCA_903953985.1 of uncultured Burkholderiales bacterium. Taxonomy (GTDB): domain Bacteria; phylum Pseudomonadota; class Gammaproteobacteria; order Burkholderiales; family Burkholderiaceae_C; genus Limnohabitans_A. The sequence continues at coordinate 7,597 of CAJBLW010000151.1, read as the reverse complement.
CTGCCACAAACACCGTGACCAAAAAACCCATGGATCCCCAAAGCCTTACCCGACCGTAGCGCTTGGAGTCGAACGCACCATTTTGACTGACCAAGTGCGCCATCGCCGCTTCGCTCATGGGCATCATGGCACTGGTGTGGGTGAACATCAGCAGCAAAACCACACCCAAGCCGACGGGCCCCCAATCCCAAAACAACAAGCAGGACGTGGCAAAGGCCACCCCCGCCCCGATGCGCAGCAGCTTGACCCGCTCACCTGTGCGGTCGCTGATGGCCCCCCAGGCATAGGGCGCAAACAACCGGGTTGTGGCCTGTACGGCCGTGAGCACGCTGATGGTCAACAGGCTCAGGCCCATGTCCTGCAACCACAGCGGCAAATAGGGGTTGAAAAACCCGATGTGCGCGAAGTAACTGGCCGACAGGGCGGCAAAAGGCATGAGCTGACCGCGTTGCGTCATGCCTTAAGGCTTGGCTGCAGCGATGGGTGGCAAGTCGTGTGCCACATCACCGCATTGGGCGCGGTGCTGCAAGGTGTGTTCCATGACCACCAAGGCCAGCATGGCCTCGGCAATCGGTGTCGCACGGATGCCCACACACGGGTCGTGACGGCCTTTGGTGAGGACCTCTGTGGGATGACCGGCAGCGTCGATCGAATCGCGGGCGATCAGGATGGAACTGGTGGGTTTCACGGCAATCGACACCTCAATGTCTTGTCCAGTGCTGATGCCGCCCAGCACGCCGCCTGCATTGTTGCCGACAAAACCCTCCGGCGTGAGCGAGTCGCCCGCTGTGCTGCCTTTTTGCGCCACACAGCCAAAACCCGCACCAATCTCCACGCCCTTGACCGCGTTGATGCCCATCATGGCGTAAGCAATGTCGGCGTCGATCTTGTCAAACAGCGGTTGGCCCAAGCCCACGGGAACGCCCCGGGCCACCACACGCAATCGCGCACCGCACGAATCGCCCGATTTGCGCAGCGCGTTCATGTAATCCTCCAGGGCCGAGACATCAGCCACCGGGGCAAAGAATGGGTTCCTCTGCACATGGTCCCAACTCTCAAAGCCAATCGGCACCTCACCAATCTGCGTCATACAACCCACAAAGGTGGTGCCAAATTTTTCTTTGAGCCACTTCTTGGCCACCGCGCCTGCAGCCACCATGGGGGCCGTCAAGCGCGCCGACGAGCGGCCGCCGCCTCGTGGGTCGCGCAGGCCATATTTGCGCCAATAGGTGTAATCGGCATGCCCAGGTCGAAAGGTTTGCAAGATGTCGCCGTAGTCCTTGCTGCGCTGGTCGGTGTTTTGGATCAGCAGGCAGATCGGGGTGCCGGTGGTCAGGCCCTGGTAAACACCCGAGAGGATTTGCACCGCATCGGGCTCGTTGCGCTGGGTCACGAATTTGCTGGTGCCGGGACGACGACGGTCCAGTTCGGGCTGGATGTCGGCCTCGCAAAGGGCCATGCCCGGGGGGCAGCCGTCGATCACGCAGCCAATGGCTGGGCCGTGGGATTCACCAAAATTGGTGACCGAGAAAAGTTGTCCGAAGGTGTTGCCGCTCATCCTTCTTATTATCTCAGAGCATGGCCATCGCCTGCAGAAAAAGAACACCTGAACGGACTCAGCGCTCGCCCAGTGACTGGTTCAAGGTCTTGACGACCGGTTTGGCCAGGTAATTCAACACGGTGTTGGTACCTGTTTTGATCTCCACCATGCTGGTCATGCCGGGCTGGATGTCCAACTTTTGGTCGGGTCGGGCGCTGAAGCGCCGACCGTCGGTTTTGACCTGGACGCGGTAATAAGGCTTTTCGCCCTGCTGCAAGTTCAGGTTTTCCGCCAGCGTGTCGGCGCTGATGTAAGACAGCGTGCCAGACAGGTCCCCGTAAATCGTGTAGTCGTAGGCGTCGATCTTGACGGTGGCTTTCATACCCGTCTTGATGAAGGCAATATCCGCAGGGCTGACCCGAGCCTCAATGACCAAATCGTCTTCTAGCGGAACGATCTGCATGACCTCTTCACCCGGACGGATGACGCCGCCCCGCGTGGTCACACGCACGTTTTTGACAATGCCGTGCAAAGGCGCACGCAGCTCGGTCTGCATCAGCTGGTCTTTGCGCTGGGCCATGATTTGCTGAACGCCCGCCAGATCTTCAAGGGCTTTGCTCAACTCGGCCTGCGTGTCCTGAAAATACTTGTTTTTGCGGTTGGTGATTTGCGCTTGGGTGTCGGCAATTTGCCGCTCCAAACGCAAGACCTCAGTCGCACTTACATCGCCTGTCTTGAGCAAGGGGCGCGTCATGTTCAGCTCTTTTTGCACAATGGCCTTGATGTTTTCATACGACTCAAGCTCCTCTTGGATGGCTGACTGGCGTTTTTTGAACAACATGGTCTGCGTGTCACGGAACTCGGGGTAGGCCTTGGCTTCGGATGGAAAACGCGGCTCACGCCCCAGCACCTCTGCTTGCAATCGCGCCACCGTGATGGCCAGGCCAGCCGACTTGGCCCGGGTTTCCAGGTAACTGGACTGTTGGCGCGTGCCGTCTATCTTGACCAGCACCTGATCGCGTTGCACCACATCGCCTTCTTTGACCATCAGCTCTTCAATTACGCCGCCATCCTGGGATTGGATGATTTGCGAACGAGCGCTTGAAATCACCGATCCAGGTGCGCGGGTGATTTGGTCGATCTCGGCTAAATAAGCCCAAGTGAAAAAAGTCAAACACGTCAGCAAAATCGACCACAAGGCCCAACGTGAATTGCGGAAAATACCGCTCAAATCCTCACGCTGATCGTTGGGGTCAGCGGCCTCCAGAAACCAGAAAATTTTCATGCCGAAGCTCCTGCCGGAGATTGCTTTGGACTCGCTAGTGACTGGCTGGCAGCCGGAGCCTGTCGCAAGCGATTGAGCACCTCATCACGCGGGCCATCCAACACCACTTTGCCTTTATCGACGACCAAAATTCGACCCACATACGACAAGACCGAAGGCTTGTGGGTGACCACCACAACAGCCGAATCGGCGGGCACCTTTTCAAACAGGTGTTGCATCACCCGGTTTTCCAGTTTGGCATCCATTGAAGCCGTGGGTTCGTCCAGCAACAAGACCTTAGGACTGGCCAAAAGCATGCGTGTCAAGCCCACCAACTGACGCTGGCCACCAGACAGGCCGCGGCCGCCTTCGGCGATTTCCAGTTCCAGGCCTTGCGGGTGGTTCTGGATGACCTGATCCAGCCCGGTCATGGCGGCCGCCTGGAATATCTGCGAGTCACTGGGCATGGGCAACCCCAAAGTCAGGTTGTGCCGCAACGTGCCATTGAACAACCGCACATCCTGCGGTAGGTAGCCCACATGTTCGCGCACGAATTCGGGGGCCAGATGCATCATGTCCACACCATCGAGGTGGACATGGCCGCTGGTGGGCTTGTAGAGACCCGACAAAAGCTTCACCAAAGTGGTCTTGCCCGAGCCCACCGCGCCCAAAATGGCGATGCGCTCGCCCGGACGAATGAGCAGCGAGGGCACTTGCAAACCGGGGATGTCCTTCGCATAAGCAAAGGTGGCATCGCTGAGCTTGATTTCACCCTCGCATCTTTCGGGCACCACCAAACGGTCAATGCTTTGGCGATCACTGGGCATGGCCATGATGCTGTTCAATGATTTGAGGGCAATTTTGGCGTGTTGCCATTGCACGATCAGCCCTGGCAACTGGGCCACTGGGGTGAGCGCCCGACCTGAAATGATCGAACAAGCGATCAAGCCACCCATCGTCAGATCGCCCGAATTGATGGCATAGGCGCCTACTGCAATCATGCCCGCATAGCTCAATTGTTGAATGGTCTGCGTCAGATTGGTCGAGAGGGTTGAAAAAAGGCGCATCTTCAACTCGCTGACTCCGATGCTGGCGGTCATGACGCGCCAGCGCTCGAGCATCTTCCACTCGGCATTGGCTGCCTTGACAGACTCGATGCCATCGATCGCCTCGATGAGCAAGCCGTTCTTTTCGTTCGACTCCTGCATGTGCATGCCAGTGTATTTTTCAATCGGCCCCCGAAAAGCCAATCCCGCCAAAATCGCCAAAGGCACCGACACCAAAGGCACCAGCGCCACTGGGCCAGCGATGATGGCAATCACCCCTACAAAAAAGATGGCAAAGGGCAAGTCGGCCATGATGAACAGGCTGGACGACGTCAGGAAATTTCGCACCGACTCGAAATGCCGTATCTGGGATGCAAAGGTGCCGACCGTACGGGGGCGTGCATCCATGCGGATGTCCAAGGCTTTGCCAAAAAACACCACAGACAGTTCCTGGTCAATCGCCTTGCAGGCCCGATCGACCATGAAAGCGCGCACTTGCTTGAGCACCAGTTCCATGCCAATAGCCACCATGACACCAATGGTCAGAACCCACAGGGTCGAATACCCTTTGGTCGGAATCACCCGGTCATACACCTGCATGGAATACAAAGCCGCGACCAGGCCCACTGCACTGATCACAAACGTGGCCACCACCGCTTCCATAAAAACCGAGCGGTACCGCCGAATCGACATGGCAAACCAGTCACTGGCACTCAAAGCCCGGTGCGATGACTCACCCGGACGGGCGGGCATGAGCGACAGGCGCAACAAGCTGCCGCGACGGGCATCGGCCATCTGCAATACAAAAGGGTTGCCGTCTGCGTCCTGACAGGTCAGCCGGTGGCGCCCCGAACCACCGCGCACCAACAAGACCTGTTCGGCTTCAGCCCCCACCCAGAGCATCGGGTAATCGGACGGCTTGAAATTCTTTGGTTCTACTGCTTCGATCTCTGCGGTGGGAAAGCGGGCCAACCACCAGGCCTTCAGCCGCTCTTCACGGTTGAGGTTGTCCACCATCAAACCATCGCTTGTACGCGACATCATGCCAAACCGGTGCGCTGGCACCGCCTGCCCCAAAAGTCCCGCCAAGCGCGAGAGCAGCACCGCCAGATTGCGGTCCAGCATCAGGCCACCGCCTTCACGTGAATCAGTCATGAACCGTGGACAGGTTTTGCGCGGTCAACTGACCCGTGAGTAACATCAAGCGCAACTGCAAGGCTTCCTTGCTGTTGCCCACATCCACGGCGTTGTAGGCGGCTTGAGAGCTTTCGCGCACCGCGTTGAGTACATCCAGCCAGTTCTTCCGGCCAATTTGGTACTGCCGCAAATACGAGTCCACCACTTCTTCTGTGGCCACCACGAGAGATTGCGCGGGCTCGACCTGTTGCTCGTAGGCCTTTAAATCGGCCAAAGCGGTGGTCACCTGCTGCTCCAACTGGCATTCGTAGGCCACCACATTCTGCAAGGTGCCCTCCATCCGCAAACGGGCCGCTGCTGCTGCACTTCTGGCAGACAAACCCGGACCTGGCGTGTACTGCAAAGCCAGATAGGTTCTATTGGAGTCGACACCGGTTTCCGTGGCCCCCAAGGTCCGCCGGTGGGCCAGCACCAGGGTCGGGTAAATGGCCGCATCGGCCACATCAATCTGCGCTTGAACGACCTGCTGCTGGGTCCGCAAGCGTTGCAATTCAGCAGAAACCGCTTTGCCTTGCTCGATGGCCAGGGTTTCGTCCATCGGTTGCCAAGCCAGTGTGCGGGGCGTGCGCAATGTGGCGTGGGGTGCACCCACCAGTTGCTGCAAAGACAGGCGGGCGGTTTGTAGGGACCGATTGAACTGGATTTTCTCACTCAGCGCCTGCTGTAATCGGGCATTGGCCAGCACCTGGTCGGCCACAGGACTGATCTGGGCCGCGACACGGCGGTCAATGAGTTCCTTGAGTCTTTGATGCTCCTGCGCATTCTTCTCAGCCACAGTCAAACGCTGGCGCCACCGCAAAACCTCAAAAAACTGCTGCCCGGTCTGCAACATCAGGCCGTTGCGAGACTCGCTCAAACCCCAATCGGCCGAGCCGACATAGGCTTCGGCCATGCGAATTTGGGCGTCGATCTTTCCACCAGCCCACAAAGGCTGCTGCACCACCAAAGCCCCTTGGGGTCGACTGCCAGTGGTACTGACTTCTGTGCTCAATGTAGGAAAACGAGACCATTTGGCAGTCTCTTGATCGCCTCGTGCCGCTTGCAACTCAGCCTGCTTGACCTTGACGGAGGGATGCTGGCTGGCCGATGAAGCCAAAGCATCGGACAAACTCAGCTCTGAAGCCAAAGAAAAGGAAGGGCTGACCTGCCAAATGCCGATGCAGGCCAGCAAAAATCGCCCAAAAAAACTTGATTCATTTGCGTTCCAAAACCCGGGAAAAGCATCATGCATTAGAAATAAATTAGTCATTTAAATCAACACACAACTCATTTTTAACAGCGCAAGGACCATGGGCCATTGAAAAAGGAGAAACTCACACAGGTGTCGGCGACGTTCCCTCTTGCGCTGGCCAGTCGCGGATGTAAGCCTTTAGCATTTTGTTTTCAAAGTCCTGGCTGTCCACCACGGCTTTGGCAACGTCGTAGAAACTGATGACTCCCATCAGCATACGTTCGTCCATGATGGGCATGTAACGGGCGTGCCGCTCAAGCATGATGCGCCGCACATCGTCCAAATCGGTTTCGCTAGTGCAGGTCAGTGGCTGAGCGTCCATCGCGTCCTGCACCGTGGTGCTACCCACTTGACCGCCATTTTTTACAACTTGCTGGATCACCTCGCGAAACGTCAGCATGCCCACCAGCTGTCCATGGGACATGACCACCAGAGACCCGATGTCTTTTTCGGCCATGGCATTGAGCGCCGAGGCCAACAGTTCATCGGGCTTGACCGTGAACAAGGTGCTGCCCTTGACGCGCAAAATATCATTGACTTTCATGGCATCTCTCCTGTGGTTTGTGTGTAACTGACGAAGATTTAATATAGCCCACAATGTGTGGCGTGCACAGCGATTCGCACACCCTGGACATTTCTTTTTTCGGAGACAACCCATGGCAGGTTACAGCGATCCCGGTTTTGACACTTTGGCCCTTCATGCAGGCGCAGCCCCCGATCCGAGCACGGGTGCACGGGCCGTGCCCATCCACCTGACCACCTCCTTTGTTTTCGAGTCGTCTGACCAAGCGGCAGCACTGTTCAACCTCGAGCGCCCTGGCCACGTCTACAGCCGAATCAGCAACCCCACCAATGCGGTGTTGGAGCAGCGCATCTCGGCCCTTGAAGGTGGCATCGGGGCCATCGCCACGGCCAGTGGGCAAGCGGCTTTGCACCTGGCCATTGCCACCCTCATGGGCGCGGGCTCGCACATCGTGGCCTCCAGTGCTTTGTATGGCGGCTCACACAACCTGTTGCACTACACCCTGAGCCGTTTTGGCATCCGCACTACCTTTGTCAAACCCGGTGACCTGGACGCCTGGCGGGCCGCTGTGCAGCCCGACACCAAACTCTTTTTTGGCGAAACCGTGGGCAACCCCGGCATGGACGTGCTGGACATCGAAGCGGTGAGCGCCATCGCGCACAAGGCTGGAGTGCCTCTCTTGGTGGACTCTACCCTCACCTCGCCCTGGCTGATCAAGCCTTTTGACCACGGGGCCGATCTGGTTTACCACTCGGCCACCAAATTTTTGTCGGGCCACGGCACGGTGGTGGGCGGC
>CAJBLW010000150.1 GCA_903953985.1 uncultured Burkholderiales bacterium | reverse complement strand
GTTTGGCGTTTACGGCACCGACACCGGCCGCATGTGCGTCGCCGCGCTGAACAGCAAAAACATCGACTACGTTTGCGCATCAATTGCCAAAGTCGTCTGATCGCCCCCTTCGAGACTGAAATCCGGCTTGCAACCGCCCCCGACGGGGCGGTTTCTTTTTGGGCGGTCCGGAAAGTGACTGTCAATTAGGGGGCAAACTCAAAAAATACCTGCTGGTCTCCTGTACTATTGCTGCAGTGCACCATTTTGTTGCAAGGAAAACTGTCACATGCTTTATCAGATCTTCGAAACGCAACGCTCGATCATGGAACCTTTTTCCGATCTGGCCCAAGCAGCAGCCAAGTTGTACAGCAACCCCCTGAACCCCATGGCCCAAACACCGTTGGCTCAGCGCGCATCGGCCGGTTATGCGCTCATGCACCGGTTGGGCAAAGACTACGAAAAGCCCGAGTTCGGCATCCGCACAGTCAAGGTCAACAAGACCGATGTGGCCATTCACGAGCGCATCGAAATCGACAAACCTTTTTGCGAGTTGCGCCGATTCAAGCGTTTCTCGGACGACCCCGCCACCCTGACCCAGCTCAAGGCCCAGCCCGTGGTGCTGATCGTAGCCCCCTTGTCGGGTCACTACGCCACTTTGCTGCGCGACACCGTCAAAACCATGCTGCAAGACCACAAGGTCTACATCACCGACTGGAAAAACGCCCGATTGGTGCCGTTGTCTGACGGTGAGTTCCACCTGGACGACTACATCAACTACGTGCAGGAATTCATACGTCACCTGCAGTCCATCTATGGCCACTGCCATGTGGTGAGCGTATGCCAGCCGACCGTGCCGGTGCTGGCTGCGGTGTCGCTCATGTCGAGCCGTGGCGAAAAGACCCCGCTGACCATGACCATGATGGGCGGCCCCATCGATGCGCGCAAGTCACCCACCTCGGTCAACAATCTGGCCACCAACAAGAGCTTTGAGTGGTTCGAGAACAACGTGATTTACCGCGTTCCAGCCAACTTTCCAGGCGCAGGCCGCCGTGTCTACCCCGGGTTTTTGCAGTACACCGGCTTTGTGGCCATGAACCCGGACCGCCACGCCACCAGTTATTACGACTACTTCAAGGACCTGATCAAGGGCGACGACGCCAGCACCGAGGCACACCGTAAGTTTTACGACGAGTACAACGCCGTGCTCGACATGGACGCTGATTACTACCTGGAGACTATCTCAACCGTGTTCCAGGACTTCAAGCTGGTCAAGGGCACTTGGGACGTCAAGGGTGTGGATGGCAAAGTTGAACGCGTACGCCCTCAGGACATCAAAGGTACGGCCTTGATGACTGTTGAAGGCGAGCTGGACGACATCTCGGGGTCGGGCCAGACCCGCGCTGCACAAGACCTGTGTACTGGCGTACCTGCCAGCGAACGCCAGCACCTGGAAGTGCCTGGCGCAGGCCATTACGGCATCTTCAGTGGACGCCGCTGGCGCGACATCGTGTACCCACAGGTGGTGAAATTCATCCAAGGTCACGCGCCCAAGACCAAAACGCCAGTGCCCAAGGCCGTTTCGGCAGCGCCCACCGTGATCGCCGCTTCAGCGCCTGTAGCGGCCAAAGCCGAGGTCAAGGCACCCGCCAAGGCACCCACCAAGGCCCCAGTCAAGACAACGATCAAGACAGCCGCCACAAGCGTGGCCAAGCCAGCGGCCAAAGCTGCCGTGAAATCTGCCGTCAAAACTGTGGCAGCACCAGCAGCCAAGCCTGTCGCCAAAGTCGCAGCGCCAGCAAAAGCTGCGGCCAAAACACCAGCCAAGGCCGTGGCCAAACCCCCAGCCAAAAACGGCAAAGCGGCAGCCCAGCCACAAGGCTCAGTCAAAACTACCTGGGTAGCTCCAAAAGCCTGAGGCCCATGCCCATGCAGTCCAAAGCGCTTGAGACCCAGGCGCTTTTTCTTGCCCTCAACGATGCCCTGCCCCAAACGCAGTGCACACGTTGCGGCTTTCCCGATTGCGCCAGCTATGCCCGCGCCATGGCCGAAGGGCAAGCGGCCATCAACCAATGCCCGCCGGGTGGACAGGCCGGCATTGAGCGTCTGGCTGCACTGACTGGCCAGCCCGTGGTCATGCTGAACCCCGAGCATGGCACTGAAGGCCCTCGGCATGCGGCCATCATCGATGAGGCTTGGTGCATCGGTTGCACGCTGTGCATCAAGGCCTGCCCAACCGATGCGATTTTGGGGGCCAACAAGCTGATGCACACCGTGATCGAGCCTTGGTGCACGGGCTGCGAGCTTTGCATTCCGGTGTGCCCGGTGGACTGCATTGCGCTGGAGAATGTGACCGGCGCAGACACTGGCTGGGCTGCCTGGTCTGCCGAGCAAGCCCACACCGCACGCGAGCGCTACACATCACGACAGCAGCGCCTGGTGCGCGAAGAAGCCGAGCACCACAAGCAGTTGCAAGCCAAGGCCGAGCACAAACTGAGCGACTTGGCCACGCACACCAAGGACACCGAAAATGCCCCCGAGATGGACCGCAAACGCGCCATCATCGAAGCGGCGCTGGCCAAAGCCCGTGCCAAACAAAATCCAAGCTGACCGCCTGACATCGGCCTTGATCTCGGTCGGAGACCGCACCTACACCGAACCCGTTTTAGACGGCTGCGGCCAATTTTTCGAAAGCACTGACCACCTCGGGCGGTGCCTGCACCAACTCGATCAACACACCCTCGCCGCCAATCGGAAACTCATCGTTCGCCTTGGGGTGCAAAAACGTGATGTCAAAACCGGCCGCACCCTTGCGGATGCCACCCGGCGCAAAGCGCACGCCTTGCGACGAGAGCCACTCCACGGCCACAGGCAGGTCGTCGATCCACAGACCGATGTGGTTGAGCGGCGTGGTGTGCACGGCAGGTTTTTTCTCCGGGTCGAGTGGTTGCATCAAATCGACCTCGACCTTGAAGGGACCGGTACCGATGGCACAGATGTCTTCGTCCACATTCTCCCGTTCGCTTTTGTAATTACCGGTCACCTCGAGGCCAAACATGTCAACCCAGAGCTTTTGCAAGCGACCTTTATCAGGCCCGCCAATGGCAATTTGCTGGACACCTAGCACTTTGAAGGGGCGCTGAATTCTCATTATTCAAACTCCACGATCATCTGGTCCACCGTGAGCGATTCACCTTTGGCGGCCACCACTTTCTTCACAACGCCGTCTTGCGCAGCAAAGAGCACGTTTTCCATCTTCATGGCTTCGATCACGGCCACGCGTTCACCCGCTTGCACCTTTTGGCCCACCGACACGGCCACGTCGACCAAGAGGCCTGGCATGGGTGACAAAACAAAGCGGCTCAAGTCGGGTGGTGCCTTGTAAGGCATGAGCTGGTGCAACTCGGCCATGCGGGGCGACATGACCAGCGCTTCAATGCGGGTACCGTTGTGCTGCACTTGCAAAGCCAATGGGTTCTTCAAGGTACCACGCTCAATTTGCGCGGTGAACGGCTTGCCGTTGCAAGTGCCTTCGATGCGGATGTCGTTCAAGCGCGAGTTGCTGGCGATGGCATAGGTTTTGTTATTCACCGTAATCCGCGCTTCGCCGTGCTTGCCCGCCAACTCGTCCACATGCACGGGCACATAACGGTTGTTACCCGCTTTGGCCAGTTCGACGACAGCGTAGTCTTGGCCCACTTGCACGTCGTATCCTGGCAACTGACCACTTAAACCCGCGGCACGCTCGCGCGACTTGCGACGAACGAAGGCAGCCAGTGCGGCCAAGAAATCGTGGTCTTCGTGGGGCACATCTTCAGCGCGGAAACCATGGCTGTATTGCTCGGCAATGAAGCCGGTGTTGAAGTCACCCGACACAAAACGCGGGTGCGCCAACAAAGCAGCCTGGAAAGGGATGTTGGTGCTGATGCCGCGGATCACAAAAGCATTCAGGGCTTCGCGCATTTTGGCAATCGCATCCAAGCGGTCTTTGCCGTGCACGATGAGCTTGGCGATCATCGAGTCGTAGAACATCGGTATCTCGCCGCCGTCTTGCACCCCCGTGTCCACACGCACGCCGAACAAGTCGGCGGTATTGCCTTGGAACATGGTTTGTTTGGGCGTCTGAAAACGCACCAAACGGCCCGTGGAAGGCAAGAAATTGCGGAACGGGTCTTCAGCGTTGATGCGGCACTCGATGGCCCAGCCGTTGCGCTGTACGTCTTTTTGCTCGATCGGCAATTTCTCACCAGCGGCCACGCGGATCATCATCTCGACCAGGTCCAAGCCGGTGATGGCCTCAGTCACAGGATGTTCCACCTGCAAGCGGGTGTTCATCTCCAAAAAGTAAAAGCTTTGGTCTTTGCCGACCACGAATTCCACCGTGCCCGCCGATTGGTATTTCACCGCCTTGGCCAACTGCACCGCTTGCTCGCCCATGGCTTTGCGGGTGGCGTCAGAGATGAAGGGTGACGGCGCTTCTTCAATGACTTTTTGGTGACGACGCTGGATCGAGCACTCTCGCTCGTTCAAATAAATCACGTTGCCGTGGCTGTCACCCAGCACCTGAATTTCGATGTGGCGGGGCTCTTCAACAAACTTCTCGATGAACACACGGTCATCGCCAAAGCTGTTACGCGCTTCGTTGCGGCAGGACGTAAATCCTTCAAAAGCCTCCTTGTCGTTGAAGGCCACGCGCAGGCCCTTGCCGCCGCCGCCGGCTGAGGCTTTGATCATCACCGGGTAGCCGATGTCCTTGGCAATTTCGACGGCTTTTTCAGCCGTCTCAATCGCGTGGTTCACGCCGGGAATGCAGTTCACGCCCGCAGCGCCAGCCAGTTTCTTGGACTCGATCTTGTCGCCCATGGCGGCAATTGAGAAGTGACGCGGCCCAATGAAGGCGATGCCTTCATCTTCGCAGCGCTTAGAAAACTCGGCGTTCTCGCTCAAAAAACCATAGCCGGGGTGAATCGCTTGTGCGCCAGTGGCTTTGGCTGCGGCGATGATTTTGTCAGCCACGAGGTAGGACTCGCGCGAGGCTGCTGGGCCAATCAGCACGGCTTCATCGGCCAGTTGAACATGGCGCGCTTCTTTGTCGGCTTCAGAGTAAACAGCCACGGTTTGGATGCCCATTTTTTGGGCGGTGGCGATGACGCGGCAGGCGATTTCGCCACGGTTTGCAATCAGAATTTTCTTAAACATAGGGAATCCTTTTATCTGTCTTCCCGGGCTTGACCCGGGATCCATGGATGGCGGATCAAGTCCGTCATGACGGGGTGCCGATCAAAGCGGAATGTTCCCGTGTTTACGCCATGGGTTTTCAATCTTCTTTTCTTTGAGCATGACCAGCGATCGGGCAATGCGTTTTCGGGTGTTGTGCGGCATGATGACGTCGTCGATGTAACCCCGGTTCGCCGCCACAAATGGGTTGGCAAAGCGGGCTTTGTATTCGGCTTCCTTGGCGGCCAGTTTTTCGGGGTCGCCTTTGTCTTCGCGGAAGATGATTTCCACAGCGCCCTTGGCCCCCATCACCGCAATCTCGGCATTGGGCCAGGCAAAGTTCACGTCGCCGCGCAGATGCTTGGAGGCCATCACGTCGTACGCGCCGCCGTAGGCTTTGCGGGTAATGACCGTGATTTTGGGCACGGTGCACTCGGCATACGCATAAAGCAACTTGGCGCCATGCTTGATGCTGCCGCCGTATTCTTGGCTGGTGCCAGGCATGAAGCCGGGCACGTCCACAAAGGTGATGACGGGGATGTTGAATGCGTCGCAAAAACGCACAAAGCGCGCCGCTTTGATGGAGCTTTTGATGTCCAGGCAACCGGCCAGAACCAAAGGCTGGTTGGCCACAATGCCCACGGTTTGGCCATCGATGCGGGCAAAGCCGATCAGGAT
>CAJBLW010000149.1 GCA_903953985.1 uncultured Burkholderiales bacterium | reverse complement strand
ATCCTTATCACTCAGCGACGCAGCATCAGTCCAATCCGCGCACCACCTGCATGGCCTCTTCGATGCGCTCGACCGGGTAAATCGTCAGCCCTTCAAAGGACTTGTCGTTTTTCTTAGGCGCGTTGGCTTTGGGCACCACCGCCACCTTGAAGCCCAGTTTGGCGGCTTCTTTCAGGCGATCCTGGCCGCGCGGCGCAGGGCGCACTTCGCCGGCCAAACCCACCTCGCCAAAAGCAAGGAAACCCTTGGGCAAGGCTTTGCCGCGCAGGCTGCTGGTGATGGCCAGCATGACCGCCAAGTCGGCTGCGGGCTCGCTGATGCGCACGCCGCCCACCGCGTTCACGAACACATCCTGGTCCATGCAGGCCACGCCCGCATGGCGGTGCAGCACCGCCAGCAACATGGCCAGGCGGTCCCGGTCCAGGCCCACGCTCAAGCGCCGGGGCGATGGGCCACCGCTGTCTACCAGGGCTTGAATCTCGACCAGCAACGGGCGGGTGCCTTCGAGCGTGACCATCACGCAGCTGCCGGGCACAGGCTCGGCGTGCTGGCTCAAAAAGATGGCGCTGGGGTTGCTCACGCCCTTCAGACCTTTTTCGGTCATGGCGAAGACGCCAATTTCGTTCACTGCACCAAAGCGGTTTTTGATGGCGCGGATCAAGCGGAAGTTCGAATGCGTGTCGCCCTCAAAGTAGAGCACCGTGTCCACCATGTGCTCCAGCACGCGGGGGCCAGCCAGAGCGCCCTCTTTGGTGACGTGGCCGACCAGCACGATGGTGGTGCCGGTCGATTTGGCGGTGCGCGTCAGGTGCGCGGCGCATTCGCGCACCTGCGCCACCGAGCCGGGGGCGCTGGTCAGCTGGTCCGAGTACACCGTTTGGATCGAGTCGATGATGGCGATGCCCGGCTGGCGCGATTGCAGCGTGTGCAGGATCTTCTCAAGTTGGATTTCGGGCAGCACCGGCACTTGCGAGTCGGGCAGGCCCAGGCGGCGCGAGCGCATGGCCACTTGGGCGCCGCTTTCTTCGCCCGTCACATACAGCGTGTTCATGCCGCTGCGCTGCAGCGAATCCACCGCTTGCAGCAGCAAGGTGGATTTCCCGATGCCAGGGTCACCGCCAATCAGCACCACGCCGCCTTCGACCATGCCGCCGCCCAGCACCCGGTCAAGCTCATCGATGCCCGTGGGGTGGCGCTCAAAGTCGGCTGCTTGAATCTGGGCCAAAGGCAGCACTTCAGACGTGGGGGCCAGCGAAGCGTGCACCGAACCAAAGCGGTTTTTGCCTGCAGCGGGTTCGCTCGAACCCTCAATCAGAGTGTTCCAAGCGTTGCAGCTGGGGCACTTGCCCATCCAGCGGGCGCTGGTGCCGCCGCATTCGGTGCAGGTGAATATCGATTTGTCTTTGGCCATGGGACGCAAGTGTGCCTGAGGCTGGCGCTCAGACTGCGTGCCAAGCGCGCAGAAAATCTCGGGCGATGTCGGCGGCTGCAGCGGTGCGGCAAACGCTGGCGTTTTGGCCAGACCACAGCGGCGTGAAGTCACTGCAGTCCTGCGCTTCAGCGGCCGAGCGCAAAGGGGCAATGCCTGCTGTGGCCATTGGGAAGGCCGGGGCCTGAGCGCACAGGGGGCCCAACTCGCGCATCAGGCGGTTCACGATGCCGCGCGCTGGGCGCCCACTGAACACATTGGTCAAAGCCGTGTGCTGAGCAGCGGGCGATTGCAAGGCCGCGCGGTGCAGTGCACTGGTGGCGGCTTCGTGGCTGCATAAAAAAGCGGTTCCTATTTGCACGGCCGATGCTCCCAACTGCTTGGCAGCAGCCACGCCGGCCGGTGTGGCAATACCCCCCGCTGCAATCACGGGCACCTGCACGGCCTGCACGACTTGCGGCAGCAGGGCGAAGGTGCCCATTTGCGTGCTCAGGTCTTCGGTCAGGAACATGCCCCGGTGGCCCCCGGCTTCAAGCCCTTGGGCAATGATGGCGTCTGCGCCATGGGCCTGCAGCCACTGCGCCTCGGCCACCGTGGTGGCCGATGACAGCACCAACGATCCCCAGCTTTTCACGCGGGCCAGCAAGTCGGGCGCAGGCAAGCCGAAGTGAAAACTCACCACGGCGGGACGAAAGGCTTCCAGCACATCGGCGCTGTCATGCCCAAAAGGCACTCGCCCTGGGCCGCCAGGCATCTCGGAAGGGTCCAGCCCGAATTCGCGGTAATAGGGGGCAAGGGCGTGCTGCCAACGGGCTTCGGCTTCAAGCGAGGGCGCGGGGGGCGTGTGGCAAAAAAAGTTGACGTTGTAGGGTGCACGGGTGGCCGCCGTCAGCGCTTGAAGTTCGGCTTGCAGGGCGTCTGGGCTGAGCATGGCCGCAGGCAGAGCACCCAGCCCACCGGCTTGGCACACGGCCAAAGCCAAACGGTGGTTTTGTGCGCCCGCCATGGGGGCTTGAAAAATGGGCGCTTCCAGGCCCAATGGTTTGAAGGCATGTGACATGGGGTCCACTTTAATGCGTGAACGGCCCATCTGTCTTCGCAGCAACAGCCATTGGCTTGAACACATCACCTTTCAGGCCCACGGCCAGACACCGCCCCTTTTCACCCTCAATGCAAAAACAAGGGAAAACACCCAGGTCACAACCTTGCCAATCAATTAACATGTTAAATAAATGCACACCACCCCATTCATCCACCGCAACCTGCCGCGCCTGCTCTTGCAGGCGCGCGAGTCGGTCATGGGCCACACCCGGCCCAGCCTGCGAGCGCATGGCTTGTCCGACCAGCAATGGCGGGTGTTGCGGGTATTGGGTGAGCACGCCCACGACAGCGGCGTGGAAACCGGCCGAGTGGCGAAAGAGGCGTTTTTGCTCGGACCCAGCCTGACGGGTGTGCTCACCCGGATGGAGCGTGACGGTCTAATCGAACGCCAACGCTGCCCGCAGGATGCACGCAGGACTGTGGTGCGTGCGACTTCGGTCGGACTGGCCAAAGTGCAGGCCTTGTCGCGCAGCATTGAGGACCATTACGCCTGGATGGAGGGGCAATTGGGCAAAACAGTCTTGCAGAATTTGTATGCCCTGCTCGACCAAGTCATCGCGCTGGAAGGCGATGGGCCTGTGGCGCCCACTGAGCCCGCCCGCAAAAAGAAAGCTGTACCATGAAACATTGGCAACCTGCTGGCACCGTTTACGGCTGCCTGCTGAATTTTCAGCGCGAATGGGACCTGTGGGCCCCACGCATGGCACAAGACCCGCACAAAGGACCTCCCAAGGCACCCGTGCTCTATGTCAAATCGACCAACACCTTCAACCCGAGCGGAACATTGATGCTGCAAGACGGGGTGCAAGAGGTGGACATCGGCGCCACATTCGGCCTGGTGATGGGTGACCATGGCAAACCTCATCGTGCGGTCCTGCTCAACGACTGGTCCGTGCCGCACGACAGTTATTACCGTCCGCCCGTCAAGTTCCGTTGCCGTGATGGTTATTTGGGCTGCGGATCCCCTCCGGTGCCTTGGGCAAGCTTGGACACTTCCGGGCTGAGCATCACGGTGCAGCTCAATGGCCAGCGCGTTCAGACCGTGCAGCTGTCCGATCTGGTGCGACCTGTGGCGCGCTTGTTGGCCGACGTGGCCGAGTTCATGACCTTGCAAGCGGGCGATGTGCTGATGCTGGGCACCGATGTGCTGGCCAACGGCCAAAGACCTCGCGCACGCGCAGGCGACACGGTGTGTCTGACCGCCCCCGGCTTTGCGCCCTGGGTTCAAACCGTGCAGGGAGAAGCCGCATGAAACACGCACGCATTGCTTGGTCTGGGGCCATCCAGCAAGCCATCGAATCCGATGGGCAGTTGCTGATCACCCTAGGCCCGCACAAGGGCCATCGCGTGGACTTTGACGAGGTGGTCTGGCTGCCGCCACTGGCCCCCGTGCCGCAGGCGCGCACCGTGATCGCGTTGGGCCTGAACTACGCCGACCATGCCAAGGAACTCGCCTTCAAAGCCCCCGAAGAGCCGCTGGCCTTCATGAAAGGCGAGGCCTCGCTGATCGGCCACAAAGCCTTCACCAAGCGCCCTGCTGATGTGAAATACATGCATTACGAATGCGAGCTGGCCGTGGTCATTGGCCGCACCGCACGCCGCGTGAAGAAGGCCGACGCCTACGACTACGTGGGTGGTTACACCGTGGCCAACGACTACGCGATACGCGACTACCTGGAAAACTGGTACCGCCCCAACCTGCGTGTGAAAAACCGCGACACCTGCACCCCTATTGGCCCCTGGCTGGTGGATGCGGCCGACATCGCCAACCCCATGGCGCTGGCCTTGCAAACCACTGTCAACGGCCAAGTCACTCAAAGCGGCAACACCGCCGACATGGTGTTCGACGTGCCCACGCTCATCGAATACTTCAGCAGCTTCATGACCCTCAACCCCGGCGACCTGATCTTGACCGGCACGCCCGACGGCATCGTCAACGTGAACCCGGGCGATGTGGTGGTGACCGAAATTGAAGGCCTCGGGGCGCTCACCAACACCCTCGTGATGGCATGAGCAAGAAACCGCAATGAATCCCAAAACGGCATCACACACCCAACACGTCATCCCCGCGAACGCGGGGATCCCTCTTTCCATGGACTCCCGCTTGCGCGGGAATGAGGGTGAAATGAACACCGTGACAGAAAGCAGCGTATGAAAATCGACCACCTCATCAATGGCGCCAAAGTCGCAGGCCGCGACTACTTTGAAACCGTCAACCCCGCCACGCAAGAAGTGCTGGCCGAAGTGGCCTCGGGCGGCGAAGCGGAAGTGAATGCTGCCGTGGCCGCCGCCAAAGCCGCCTTTCCCAAGTGGGCCGCCACACCCGCCACCGAACGCGCCAAAATCATGCGCAAGCTGGGCGACCTGATCACGAAACATGTGCCAGAGATTTCGGAAACCGAAACCAAGGATTGCGGCCAGACCATCAGCCAAACCGGCAAGCAACTGGTGCCGCGCGCGGCTGACAACTTCCACTACTTTGCCGAGATGTGCACCCGCGTGGACGGCCACACCTACCCCACACCCACGCACCTGAACTACACGCTGTTCCACCCGGTGGGCGTGTGCGCGCTCATCAGCCCCTGGAACGTGCCCTTCATGACTGCCACCTGGAAGGTCGCGCCGTGCCTGGCCTTTGGCAACACCGCCGTGCTCAAGATGAGCGAGCTCTCACCCTTGAGCGCCGCGGGTCTGGGTGAGCTGGCGCTGGAAGCCGGTGTGCCCGCAGGCGTGCTCAATCTGGTCCACGGCTATGGCAAAGAGGCGGGAGAGCCGCTGGTGTCGCACCGCGATGTGCGCGCCATCAGCTTCACTGGCTCCACCGCCACGGGCAACCGCATCGTGCAAAGCGCGGGCCTCAAAAAGTTCAGCATGGAACTCGGTGGCAAAAGCCCTTTTGTGATCTTCGACGACGCCGATTTGGACCGTGCACTTGATGCAGCTGTATTCATGATCTTCAGCAACAACGGCGAGCGCTGCACCGCAGGCAGCCGCATCCTGGTGCAGCAGAGCATCTATGCCGACTTCGTCGCCAAGTTTGTCGCGCGCGCCAAGCGCATCACGGTGGGCGATCCGCTGGATGAGAAAACCCTGGTCGGCCCGATGATCAGCCAAGCCCACTTGGCCAAAGTGCGCAGCTACATCGAGCTCGGCCCCAAAGAAGGCGCCACCCTGCTGTGCGGCGGCTTGGGCCAGCCCGGCTACGCAGCCGACCTGCCCGCGCATGTCAAAAACGGCAACTTCGTCTGGCCCACCGTGTTTGCCGACGTCGACAACCGCATGCGCATTGCGCAAGAAGAAATCTTCGGTCCCGTGGCCTGCCTGATCCCCTTCAAGGACGAGGCCGACGCGATTGAAAAAGCCAACGACATCGAATACGGTTTGAGCAGCTACGTCTGGACCGAGAACCTGGGCAAAGCGCACCGCGTGGCGGCCGCCGTCGAAGCCGGCATGTGCTTTGTGAACAGCCAAAACGTGCGTGACCTGCGCCAACCCTTTGGCGGCACCAAGGCCAGCGGCACCGGTCGCGAAGGCGGCACCTGGAGCTACGAAGTGTTCTGCGAGCCCAAAAACGTGGCGGTCTCGTTGGGCGGTCACCACATTCCGCATTGGGGCGTATGACAAATCACCATCATCTGTCATACTTACTGTCATACATTTATTTTTAATATGTATGACAAGGAGTGAGCCATGTTGTCTGTCCGCCTGCCTGAAACTGTTGAACGCGAATTGACCCAGTATTGCGCCGCACGCAAACTGAGCAAGTCACACGTCGTGCAAGAAGCCCTTGCCGAGTATTTGGTCGCGGCCAAAACAGGCTCCGGTCACAACGCAGCGCCGGAGCCCGATCTGTCGTTTCTGGCGCCGGACGACCCGATTCGGCAGTTCATTGGCATTGCCAAGGACGGCATGAGCACCGATGAACTGATGCGCATGACCCGTGGCGATGATTGGAATCAGCCATGATTTTGGTGGACACCAACGTGTTTGTGGATGTGATCCATCAGGACCCGATTTGGTTGGACTGGTCGCTCAGAGAGTTGAGCAAAGCCAAAAGCCAGCAGATCGTGACCAACTTTGTGGTCTATGCCGAACTGCACACCCACAACACTGCAGGACCGCACATCGATGCGTTTTTACAAAAGTTGGGCGTGCAAGTTCTGGATTTGACCCGTCCTGCTGCGCAATTGGCCGCCAACGCGTTCCGTTCTTACCGCCAACGTGGCGGCACCAAAACCGGCGTGTTGCCCGACTTCTTCATTGGCGCGCATGCCCAGGCCGATGGCTACAAATTGCTGACCCGCGATGCAGGCCGCTACCGCAGCTACTTCCAGGACATTGACCTGATCAGTCCCTGACCCTCCCCCACACGCACACGCATCACCAGGACACCCCATGGGCCAACTTGCACTCGCCGCCAAAATCACACACGTGCCCAGCATGTACCTGAGTGAAATCCCCGGCCCCCGCTTTGGAACACGCCAAAGCGCCATCGACGGCCACCAGGAGATCAGCCGCCGCTGCCGCGCCATGGGCGTGGACACGCTGGTGGTGTTCGACACGCACTGGCTGGTCAATGCCGGTTACCACATCAACTGTGGCCCGCACTTCAAGGGCGTGTACACCAGCAACGAACTGCCGCACTTCATCAGCAACATGGCTTTTGAGTCGCCGGGCAACCCGGCGCTGGGGCACTTGCTGGCCCAAGTGGCCAACGACCATGGCGTGGAAACCCTCGCGCACGACGCCACCACTTTGCAGCCCGAATACGGCACGCTGGTCCCGCTGCGCTACATGAACGAAGACCAGCATTTCAAGGTGGTCTCGGTCTCGGCCCTGTGCACCTCGCACTACCTGAACGACAGCGCCCGCCTGGGTTGGGCCATGCGCGAGGCGGTCGAAAAACACTACGACGGGAAGGTGGCCTTTTTGGCCAGTGGCTCACTCAGTCACCGCTTTGCGCAAAACGGTTTGGCCCCGGAGTTTGCCCACAAAATCTGGAGCCCTTTCCTTGAAAAACTCGACGAGCAAGTGCTGCGCATGTGGGACCAGCGCGAGTGGAAAGCCTTTTGCGAGATGCTGCCCGAGTACGCTAGCAAAGGCCATGGCGAAGGCTTCATGCACGACACCGCCATGCTGATGGGCGCATTGGGTTGGACCGACTACGAAGGCGCTGTGGAAATCCTCACGCCATACTTTGGCGCGTCGGGCACGGGACAGCTCAACGCACTTTTTGAAGTGACACCCCAAAAGGGTGAGCACATCCCGCCAGCGCAGGCCAGCAGCGCACAGGGTTACACCGCGGTGAGCACGAGGCTATGACCATGCATGCACTTTTCTGTGATACCACGCATACGTTTTTCTGTCATCCCGGACTTGATCCGGGAACCATCTCTGAACCACCATGGATCCTCGGGTCAAGCCCGATGATGACAAACTCCAAGGACGCGCCATGCCGCATCTCGTGATCCTCTACACAGGCCAGCTGGACGCAGAAGTCAACATGACCAGCCTGTGCCGCCAGATGGCCGACGCCATGCTCACCGTGAAAGACGAGGAAGGCAAACAGGTTTTTCCGACCGGTGGCACGCGCGTACTGGCTTACCCAGCGCCGCATTACGCGGTGGCCGATGGCGGCGCTGCAGGTAAAGCGGCCGGTGGCACGGGAGACTACGCCTTTGTTTACCTGAACGTGCGCATGGGCCGTGGCCGGAGCGAGGCCACGCAGCAACGCGCTGGGCAAACCCTGCTCGAAGTGGCCAAAGCCTTTTTTGCACCCGTGATGGCCCAGCGCCACATCGGCATCACGCTGCAAATCGATGTCGGCCCCGAGGTGTTTGATGCCAAACACAGCAACCTCCACCCCCTGTTCAACAAGGCCTGAAACATGTCCGTGTTCACCGAAGACCAAATCCAGCAACTCGCCCAAGAGCTGCACCAGTCCGAACAATCCCGTGTCCAGATCGAGCACTTTTCCAAGCGCTACCCGGGCATGACCATCGATGACGGTTACCGCATCAACCGCGCCTGGATGCAGATCAAATTCGCCGAAGGGCGCACCATGATCGGCCACAAGATTGGGCTGACCAGCCGCGCCATGCAGGTCTCCAGCCAGATCGACGAGCCCGACTACGGCACGCTGCTCGAAGACATGCTCTACACCTGTACGCCAGGCCAGGTTCTGACCATTCCCTTCACCGATTTCATTGCGCCACGCGTCGAGGTCGAGCTGGCCTTCGTCCTCAAGAAAGAACTGCGCGGCCCCAACGTGACCGTGCAACAAGTGCTCGAGGCCACCGATTACGTCACGCCCGCCATCGAAATCATCGACTCGCGCATTGAGCAGTTCGACCGCCACACCAAGGTGATGCGCAAAGTCTTTGACACCATCAGCGACAACGCGGCCAATGCGGGCATCGTGCTCGGGGCCAAGCGGGTCGATCCACTGACCACCGACCTGCCTTGGTGCGGGGCGGTGCTGCGTCAAAACGGCGTGGTTGAAGAAACCGGCCTGGCAGCGGGCGTGCAAGGGCACCCCGCGGTGGGCATCGCCTGGTTGGCGAACAAACTGGCCCCTTGGGGCGAGCATTTGCAAGCGGGCGAAATCGTACTGGCCGGTTCGTTCACCAAACCAGCGGTGGCCAAAGTGGGCGATGTGTTTGACGCAGACTACGGGCCGCTGGGCAAATTGGAGTTCCGTTTTGTTTGAACCGTTGAATGCGTCTGCAGTGGCTTCGTCTTGCGATAGCGGGAGGCTGCTGGGGACGGGGTGGCGGCCCGAGCTCAGAGGCGCTTCGCTTTGCCACATCGCCCGATCCGCCACCCCGTCCCCTACATCCTGTAAGTCGTTTGACCTTTAAAGAGAGGAACTGATCTATGAACACCCCCGTGAATACATTCAAACAAGCCCTTCAAAACCAACAACCCCAAATCGGCCTCTGGATGGGCCTGGCCAGCGCCTACACCGCCGAAATCTGCGCCCTGGCCGGCTTTGACTGGTTGGTCATCGACGGCGAACACGCGCCCAACGACTTGAACAGCATCCAGTCCCAACTGCAGACCGTGGCCGCTTACCCCGCCAGCCACCCGGTGTGCCGCGTGCCCTTGGGCGAAACGGCGCTGATCAAACAATACTTGGATTTGGGCGCGCAAACCATCCTGGTGCCCATGGTCGACACCGCCGCGCAAGCCGCGCAACTGGTGCAAGCCATGCGCTATCCACAAGACGATGGCCAAGGCGGGGTGCGCGGCATGGCTGGGGCGCGTGCTTCGCGCTGGGGTCATTACCCCGACTACGTCAAACGCGCCAACGAAGAGGTCTGCCTGTTGGTGCAAGTCGAATCGCGCGAAGCCCTGAAGAACCTCGACGCGATTGTCGCCACGCCGGGCGTGGACGGCGTGTTCATTGGCCCGGCCGACCTCTCGGCCTCCATGGGCCATGTGGGCAACGCCGCACACCCCGAAGTGCAAACGGCGATCGAAGACGCCATCGCCCGCATCCTGAAAGCCGGCAAAGCCCCCGGCATCCTCACGCCCGACCGCCAACTGGCCGCGCACTACCTCTCATTGGGCGCGGTGTTTGTGGCTGTGGGTTTGGACACGCAACTCTTGATGCGGCACACCACCGAGCTGGCGGCGCATTTCAAATCAGTTACCCCCGTTGCCGCACCCGCCAAAGGCGCGACTTATTAATTGGGATCTGACCCCAATTAATTAATTTGGGTCAGATCCCAATTAATTGACCTCAATTCAATGAACAAGGAAACCACTATGTTCCCCTCTCCTCAACCGGTGGTGCCCTCGCTGCAAGCGCGGGTGCACCCCGATGAATGGCAAGCCCGCCTGGAGCTGGCCGCTTGTTACCGTGTCTTTGCCTTGCTCGGCTGGACCGAGATGATTTACAACCACATCACGCTGCGCCTGCCAGACAGCGTCACGGGCGGCGAAAAACACTTTTTGATCAACCCCTTTGGCCTGCATTACAGCGAGGTCACGGCCAGCAATCTGGTCAAGATCGACGTGCAAGGGCGTGTGCTGGATGGCTCGCCCTACCCCGTCAACCCGGCGGGTTTCACGGTGCATGCCGCCGTGCACGAAGCCCTGGCCGGGGCGCATTGCGTGATGCACACCCACACCACGGCGGGCGTGGCTGTGGCCTGTGTGCAAGGCGGTTTGCAGCAGACCAATTTTTACAGCGCCCAGTTGCACAACATGGTGGCCTACCACGATTTCGAGGGCATCACCATCCACGCAGACGAAGCGCCGCGCCTGCTGCACTGCATCGGCGACAAACAAGCCGTCATCTTGCGCAACCACGGCCTGCTGGCCTGGGGGCACACCTTGGCGCAAACCTTTGCGGTGCTCTGGACCTT
>CAJBLW010000148.1 GCA_903953985.1 uncultured Burkholderiales bacterium | reverse complement strand
TGATCGTTTTGGGTGGCATTTATGGAGGGGTGTTTACCCCCACCGAAGCAGCAGCTGTAGCGGTGTTTTATTCCTTCATTGTGGGCACTGTCATTTACCGCGAAATTGGCATCAAAGACCTCTACACCATCTTGCGCAAATCGGTTATTTCAAGTGCGGTCATCATGTTCATCATTGCCAACGCGGGCTTGTTCGCATTTTTGTTGACGCGTGCAGGCGCTCCTGAGGCCATTGGTACATGGTTGCAGCAAGTTTTGCAGTCACCCCTTTATTTCTTACTGGGCATCAACGCTGCCTTGTTCATCATCGGCATGTTCATCGAAACAGGCGCAGCTATCCTCGTGCTGGCTCCGATCTTGGTTCCGGTGGCTGTTCATTTTGGAATTGACCCCGTGCATCTGGGTATGGTCATGGTGGTCAATCTGGCCCTGGGCATGGTCACCCCGCCCTTTGGCGTGAACCTGTTTGCAGCCTGCACGGTGGCCAGAATATCGCTGGACCGAGTCATCAAAGACCTGATCCCTTTTATTGGGGTGATCTTGGCCTGTCTGATGCTGATCAGCTACGTGCCTGAAATTTCTCTGACTTTGCGGGATATTGTGTTCAACAAATAAAGCTAGAATCAATCTCTGTCAGGAGAGCGCCTGAATTGCTTCCCTCGTGAAACAAGTCAGGCCGCCGAAGGCGCAGGCGGTGGCAACACTGTTGAACGCTCAGGCAAAAGGACTGACAAAACGCTTTATCAAAGGCGTTACCTCACTGGAGAGAGGTGCCGGGACATCGATCCACGGCATCCACCGAAGGAGCAACCCGCAGAACGATTGGCTTTTGGCTGATGTTCCCGGCGAATCTCTCAGGTAAAGCGGACAGCGAGGGCAAGCGCCACAGCAAGTGCTGTGGCATTTCATTGCCCTTGGAGTTTTTGTGACCGCTGCTGCCGACTTGCTCACCACCCCTTTGAACGCGTTGCACACCGAGTTGGGCGCACGCATGGTGCCTTTTGCCGGTTACAGCATGCCAGTGCAATACCCAGCAGGCTTAGTAGCGGAGCACCACCACACTCGAAACGCCGCTGGCCTGTTCGATGTGTCGCACATGGGCCAGCTGTGCCTGAGCGGGCCGGATGCCGCAGCGGCCTTCGAGAGCCTGATGCCGGTAGACGTGATCGGCCTGGGCGTGAACAAACAGCGCTACGGCCTGCTGCTCAATGACGAGGGCGGCATCATCGACGATCTGATGTTCGTGAACCGCGATGTGGCCAACGGTGGCGATATTTTTGTGATCGTCAACGGCGCCTGCAAACACGGCGATTTGACCCACATCCAAGAGCGCATTGGCAGTCGCTGCACCATCACACCTCAATTTGACCGCGCCTTGCTGGCCCTGCAAGGCCCACAAGCGGTGATCGCCTTGCAACGACTTTTGCCCGGTGTGGAAAAGCTGGTGTTCATGACCGGCGCCGCTTTTGAGATGGACGGCGCAGACCTGTTCGTGACCCGCAGCGGTTACACCGGCGAAGACGGTTTTGAAATTTCCCTGCCCGCCCACGCCGCCGAAGCCTTTGCCCGCCGCCTGCTGGCCCAGCCCGAGGTCAAGCCGATTGGTCTGGGTGCCCGCAACTCGCTGCGCCTGGAAGCCGGGCTGTGCCTGTACGGCAACGACATCGACACCACCACCACCCCGGTCGAAGCGGGCCTGAACTGG
Source organism: uncultured Burkholderiales bacterium (assembly GCA_903953985.1). GTDB lineage: Bacteria > Pseudomonadota > Gammaproteobacteria > Burkholderiales > Burkholderiaceae_C > Limnohabitans_A. The sequence goes on along the minus strand of CAJBLW010000148.1, from coordinate 1,682 downwards.
GCCATCCAGAAGGTACGCCGCACCGGTGGCGCGCGGGCAGGCGGCTTTCCCGGTGCGGCCAAAATTTTGGCCCAGCTGGATGGCACAACCCCGGCGCAGCGCCTGCGAGTGGGTCTGTTGGGTCTAGAGCGGGTGCCTGTGCGCGAGCATGTTGAACTGCACAACGACGCCGGTCAAAAAGTGGGCGAAGTCACCAGCGGCCTGCTCGCCCCCACCGCCGACCAGCCCGTGGCGCTGGCCTATGTGCAGGCAGAATATGCGGCGTCGGGCACACGCCTGAACGCCATGGTGCGCGGCAAATCCGTACCCATGCAAATCAGCGCCCTGCCCTTCGTGCCCAACCGCTATTTCCGTGGTTGAAGTTAATCGGGGTCAGATCCCAATTAAATCCACACACCTATTCAAGCCAAACAATTGGGATCTGACCCCGATTTATGACCCCGATTTAATTTTCAAACACACACCAGGAGCCCCCACATGATCAAGTACACCGAAGACCACGAATGGTTGCAAATTGATGGCGACACCGCCGTCGTCGGCATCACCCACCACGCGCAAGACGCGCTGGGCGATGTGGTTTTTGTCGATTTGCCCGAAGTCGGCAAGTCTTTCGCCGCCAAAGAAGTGGCTGGCGTGGTCGAGTCGGTCAAGGCCGCTGCCGACGTTTACATGCCTGTGGACGGCGAAATCACCGAAGTCAACGAAGACCTGCGCGGTGACCCGTCGATGGCCAACACCGACCCGCTGGGCAAAGGCTGGTTCTTCAAGGTCAAGTTGTCCAACCCAGCGCAGGCGGATGCTCTTCTGGACGAGACAGCTTACAAAGCGTTTTCTGCAGGCTGAACCTCCTCATGTCACCCCGGACTTGATCCGGGGTCCACCTTGTCAAGGACGATCGTCGGTCGATGAAAGACATGGATGCCCGATCTAGTCGGGCATGACAAACAACACTCTCACCCCTTCAGAACCTTGGGCAAATGGCACAACGTGCCACTTGCCGAATGTTTTAAACGGAGCCACGCATGCTGATGTCCACCCTCAAGCCCTTGGGCGAACTCGAAAACCCATCCGAATTCATCGCCCGCCACATTGGCATCAGCGACGCTGATGAGCAGCACATGCTCAGCGTGATCGGCGAGGCCTCTCGCCGCGCCCTGATCGAGTCCATCGTGCCGCGCAGCATCGCCCGCGCCCAGGCCATGGACTTGCCCGCCCCGGTGACCGAGGCTGCCGCGCTGGCCGAGCTCAAAAGCATGGCGCAGCAAAACCAGTTGCTCAAGAGCTTCATCGGCCAGGGCTATTACGGCACGCACACGCCGGGTGTGATCCTGCGCAACATTCTGGAAAACCCGGCTTGGTACACCGCTTACACCCCGTACCAAGCCGAAATTTCTCAAGGCCGCATGGAAGCGCTGGTCAACTTCCAGACCATGGTGACCGACTTGACGGCCATGGACATCGCCAACGCCTCCATGCTCGACGAGGCCACGGCCGCTGCTGAAGCCATGACCTTGGCCATGCGCACCGTCAAAAGCAAGAGCCGGGTGTTTGTGGTCTCTCGTGCCTGCCACCCGCAGACCATCGAAGTGATCCAGACGCGTGCCCAACCTCTGGGCATTGAGGTACTGGTGCCCCAGAGTGCGGACGCCTTCACCGCTGCGCTGAACGGCGAACACTTTGCC
>CAJBLW010000147.1 GCA_903953985.1 uncultured Burkholderiales bacterium | reverse complement strand
GTAATCGGGCGCCAGGCTGCCGCGCAGCAGCACGATGGCGGGCTTGTTGGCCACCGGCCGGCTCATGGGCCGGATCACATCTTCATCGGCCACACGCACATCTCTCAGGTTCTGCCCCAAGGTCTGACCCGTCACCGTCATCACATCCCGATCCAGCAGCGATTCGAGCTGCTTGAGCGTGGCCCGCGCACCGCCAGCCGCTTCGTATTCCTCAATAAAACGATCACCCACGGGCCGAATGGCACTGAGCACCGGGGTGTCTTGCGCCAAGCGGTTGAACAGCCCATACACATCCACATCACATTCGGACTCGGTGGCAATGGCTTGCAGGTGCTTGATGCAATTGATGGAGCCGCCCACCGACAAGATGGACCGCACCGCGTTGGCAAAAGCCCCGGCCGTCATGATGTCGCGCGGTTTGAGGTCGTCCTGCACCATTTGCACAATGCGCTGGCCTGCAAGGCGCACCGCCTCGAACATCTGCGGACTGTTGGCTGCCACCGGCGTGGTGCCCGGCAATGCCATGCCCAGTGCTTCGCACACGATGTGCATCGAATTGGCCGTGCCCAGACCCGAGCACACGCCCGGCCCCTTGATGGCCTCTCGGCTCATGCCGATCAGGTCTTCCATGGGCAAATGTCCCATTTGGGCGTGCATGGCCCCCACAAACACATCTTCGATGTCCACATGCTGGCCCTTGTACTGCCCGCTGGGCTGGTATCCGCAGGCCACCATCAAGGTGGGGATGTTCAAGCGGCCCGCTGCCATCAACTGACCCGGCACGGTTTTGTCACAGGAAGTCAGGCACACCATGCCGTCGAGCAAGGCGCCTTCGACGGCGACCTCGATGTCGTTGGTCACCAAATCTCGCGACACCAGCATGTAAGCGCCTTTGGCCCCCGGTGCGACCACAAAGTCGCTGGGGGCCGCGGTACGGATTTCAAAAGGCACACCCCCCGCTGCCCGGATGGCGTCTTTGAGCACGGGCACGATGCCATCCAGGTGCGAAAAACAGGCCGCCAAGCCTGAAGAACTGTTGACGATGGCGATCTTGGGTTTTTCGCAGTCTTCTTCAGGAATACCCAATACCTGCCACTGGGCATTTCGAACGGCCCACAAATAGGAACCTCTTGGAAAATTACTGCGCAGTGGGCGAGACATTGAAAACCTTGAAATGGATGGCATAGTGCATGAATGCTGTTTATCTTGACATGTCCACAAATGAACTGTCAATCATCACTTTCACCTGCGCGACATGCTTCACAATCGGTCGTCGTAAGTTATAAAAAATCAACATGCCCCGAAAGCCAGCCCCTCTGACCGAAACCGACGCGGTACCGGCACGCGCCGCGCGCAAGCCGCCGCCTGTGGCGGGCCACAAGGCAGAAGTCAACCGGTTCATTGCGGCTTACATCATGGGTGTGGCCAATCGACTGGCCAACGGTGCATCGAACCATTACCGCAAGCAACACCATCTGGGCATGGCCGAGTGGCGCACGATGATGGCGATTGGCGAAAGCTCTCACCGCATCGTGCGAGAAGTCTCTGAAATGGCCGATCTGGATTACGCGGCAGCCAGCAAAAGTCTGAAGGTTTTGACGCTACAAGGTTTGGTTGAGGTGGAACAAACCCGAAGTCGGGGCCGTGCTGCCATAGCCCGACTCACTCCGCAGGGCCTGAAGGTTTATGAAGAACTCTGCCAATCGGCCATGGCCCGGCAAGAGCGGTTGTTGGCCGCGTTTTCAGAAGTTGAAATCGAGCAACTGTGGTCTCTGCTCAGACGCATCGAGGCTCAAACGCCCTTCATGAATCAGGAACCCTGAAAGAATCGCCAAGCAAACCCGACTCAGGGCTGCAAATACCGATCAAAACCCGCTGCCCTGAGCTGGCACGCCGGGCACTGGCCGCAGCCATAACCCCAGGCATGGCGCTGGGTTCGGTCTCCCAGATAGCAGGTGTGGGTGTGCTCCACGATCAAGTCCACCAGCGCCTGCCCACCTTGCGCCGGGTCGGCCTTTTGGCCCAAGTCATACGCCATTTGCCAAGTCTGGGCCTTGTCGATCCACATCAGTGGGGTGTCGATCAGCAGTTTGCGGTCCATACCCAGCGACAGGGCGACCTGCATGGCCTTCATGGTGTCGTCGCGGCAGTCGGGGTAGCCCGAAAAATCGGTCTCGCACACGCCCGTGACGATGACCTGCAAGCCCCGACGGTAAGCCAAAGCGGCGGCCAGCGTGAGGAACAGCAAATTGCGCCCCGGCACAAAGGTGTTGGGCAGGCCCGAGCTTTCCATGGCGATGGCCGTGTCGCGGGTCAAAGACGTTTCGCTGATCTGACCGAGGATGCCCGCGTCCAGCAAATGGTCTTCGCCCATTTTGGAGGCCCATTGTGGAAACCGCGCTTTGATGGCGGCCAGCACGTTCAGACGGGCGGTCAGCTCGACTTTGTGGCGCTGACCGTAGTCAAAAGCCAGAGTTTCGACACGTTCGTAACGCGACAAAGCATGGGCCAGGCAGGTGGTGGAGTCCTGGCCGCCGGAAAACAGAACAAGGGCAGAGGTGTGCATGGGCTGGGATGGTAACGCTGTCCATGCAAGGAAAGCGTTTGCTGTGCGCATTTGGAAGGGGGCGGCGGCAGGCTCCTCATGCTGCGGGTACACAGAAATCG
>CAJBLW010000146.1 GCA_903953985.1 uncultured Burkholderiales bacterium | reverse complement strand
TCTGCAATAACGTGGCTGAAGTCTTCTGCATCCGCTGGCCGCGTGTTATCTGGCACAGTACGCCCGGTATGGGCCGTCGCGCTAGATGCCATCACCTTATTCACAGCGCCAAACAGCCACTGCACGAGATCAATCAGGTGCACACCCAGATCGCCCAGAGCGCCATAGCCAGCCTGGCTGCGATCCAAGCGCCAGGTAGGGGCTGAACTGGCGTCAACCAAAGCCGGATTGAACCAGCGCGCATTGACGTGGAAGACTCGGCCAAGGTGGCCGGCGTCCACCATCTGTTTCATACTTTGCATCGCTGGTGCAAAACGCCAATTGAAACTGGTAATGGCCAAGGAGGGTGCTGCATCAGCCGCTGCAATCATGGCTTGGGCTTCAGCACTGCTGGTCGCTAGTGGCTTCTCACACACTACGTGGCAACCGACTGCCATCGCTGCTTTTAATATCGGTAGGTGTAGAACCGGTGGGGTGGCGATGACCACGATGTCCGGTCGCGCCTGATCCAGCATGTCTTGCCAATGACCAAACACATGTGGCACCTGGTACTGCTGCGCCAGCTTGGCCGCAGCCACTGTGTCACGCTGGCACAGCGCCAACACCTTGACGCCGGCGGCTTGAAATCCGGCGATATGGGCTCGGCCGTAGCCGAGTCCGATAATACCGACGGTCAGTTGTTTCGTTGTCATGGTGCGGCTACCGTGATGCCATGCTTTGTACAGGCTTGGCGCAGTGCTGTTGCGAACTTCAGAGCACCAGGTTTATCACCATGCAGGCATACCGTGCCGGCTGATACCGCAATCGGCTTTCCAGCATAGCTTTGCACCTGCCCGCGCTGAACCATCTCAATGACCCGCGCTACTGCGAAAGTCTCATCCTCGATCATGGCGCCAGTAAGTGAGCGGGGCCGCAAGGTGCCGTTGTCCTCGTAGGCACGGTCAGCGAACACTTCCTGAACGACACCCAGACCGAGTTGCTGGGCCGCCGCCACCATCTTGCTGCCAGCTAGTGCGTACAACAGGACGCGGCCACCTAGGTCTTTCACAGCCCTAACCATGGCAATGGACAGTCCCTCGTCCGTGGCCGCCATGTTGTAAAGGGCGCCATGGCACTTGACATGGTGCAAAGGCACACCAGCAGCGTGGGCAAAGGCAGCCACAGCACCGGCCTGGTAAAGCACCAGGTCGTACATCTCTTGAGCAGTAATTTGCATCGTGCGTCGACCGAAGCCCACGAGGTCTGGAAGCGATGGGTGAGCTCCCACAGCGACCTTTGCCTGTACCGCGAGCGCTACGGTCTTGCGAATCGTTGCAGGGTCGCCGCCGTGAAAGCCGCATGCGATATTGGCCGATGTGATGAGCGGCATCACTGCTGAGTCGTTGCCTATAGTCCAGGCGCCGAAGCTCTCGCCCATGTCGCAATTCAAGTCAATTCGCAGTGCCATGTGGTGTCCCCTCAATGATGAAGAAGTAAATCTCGTATCGGTTGTAACGTTTGTGCGAGCGCATGCCACGCGCGCTCGCGCGCCGCATCGAGCTCTTGTGCACGTTCTAGCGTGATGGCCTCAAACTGTAACGCATCGCCGGGTGCGCACTGCGCCAACAGAGGCAAGTCGACCGTGGCGACGTAGGCCATTTTGGGATAGCCGCCTGTTGTTTGTCGGTCCGCCATCAAAATGATGGGTTGGCCTCCTGCAGGAACTTGAATGGTGCCGAACGTGGTTGCTTCGGATAACAACTGCCGCGGCTTGGTCATCAAGAGGGGCGTGCCGCTCAGACGATATCCCATGCGCTCGGAATCCGGGCTCACACGAAACGGTTCTGTCAGAAGTGCCACGCAACTTTCCGGGGTGAACTCATTCCACAGCGCGCTCTTAATTAACCGAATGCGCTGGCGAGAGGAGTCGGCGATCGCGGACGACAAATAAATTTTGATTGACCAGAGTTCCATCGCAAGGGTCTCTAAACCTTTGGTGGCGAGTGGTCGTACAAATGGGATCTCGTCACCCTTTTGTAGTGCCCGCCCCTGCCAGCCGCCGAAGTGGCTACGAAGATATGTGCTGGTGCTGCCGAGTACGGGAGTGAGTGCAAACCCGCCATGTACCGCGAGATAACAACGTGTGCCATGCTTGCGGGGGCCAAAGGCCAGCGTATCGTTCGGGTGAACGATGATAGGACGATTTAACGCTACGGCTTGGCCATTCAGCGTGGCGCTTAAGTCGCCGCCACTCAGCGCGATGCAGCCGGGT
>CAJBLW010000145.1 GCA_903953985.1 uncultured Burkholderiales bacterium | reverse complement strand
GTGCTGCTCGGCAATGCCCACGTCGTAATAACGCTTGGGAAAGCGCTGGTGAAACGCCACCATGCCCGAGCCCTCGCGCATGGCGGGCGTGATGCCCACCAGGCGCATGTCTTTCTCGGCCATGTCGCAAAGCCACTGGCCAAACACCTGGGTGAAGGTGGTTTTGGCGGGCGTGGTGGCAGGCACCAGGCCCACACTCGGGTCGAATTTTCCGGGGCCGTGGTAGGCCACCGGATCGGCTTCGGCCTTCTCGTAACCTTGGCCCTTTTTGGTCACCACATGCAAAAACTGCGGGCCGTCCAGGTGCTTGATGTTCTCCAGCGTCGGGATCAGCGAATCCAGGTCATGCCCGTCGATCGGGCCGATGTAGTTGAAGCCGAATTTCTCGAACAGCGTGGCGGGCACCACCATGCCCTTGGCGTGCTCTTCCAACCGCTTGGCCAGCTCAAACAAGGGCGGCGCGTTTTTCAGCACATTCTTGGCCCCGGCCTTGGCCGCCGAGTAAAAACGCCCGCTCATCAATTGGGCAAGGTAACGGTTGAGCGCGCCCACAGGCGGGCTGATCGACATGTCGTTGTCGTTCAGGATCACCAACAGCTTGCACTCTTCCACGCCCGCGTTGTTCAGGGCCTCAAAGGCCATGCCAGCGGTCATGGCGCCGTCGCCAATCACCGCAATCGAATGCCGCGACTCGCCTTTTTGGCGGGCCGCCACGGCCATGCCCAGTGCGGCCGAAATGCTGGTGGACGAGTGCGCCGTGCCAAAGGTGTCGTATTCGCTTTCATCGCGGCGCGGAAAGCCCGACAAGCCGTCGAACTGGCGCAACGTGGGCATGCGCGCGCGCCGCCCAGTCAAGATTTTGTGCGGGTAAGTCTGGTGGCCCACGTCCCAGACGATGCGGTCTTCGGGGGTGTTGAACACGTAGTGCAAAGCCACTGTCAGTTCCACCGTGCCCAGGTTGGAACTGAGATGCCCCCCGGTCTTGGACACGTTGTCGAGCACGCAGTGGCGCAGCTCATCGGCCAACTGGGGTAAATCTGAGCGCTGCAGTCGGCGCAGGTCGGCCGGGGAATCGATATTTTTGAGCAAATCGGTCATTTCAATTGTTTCTATTGACCACCATGGAGATCAGGGCAAGCAAAGCGGCCAAACGGGACTCGGGCAAGCCGGTGTCGGCCAGTGCCTGCATGGCCTGAGCGGCCAAAGTGTCGGCATAGGCTTTGGCTGCATCCAGCCCCATCAGGGCCACATAGGTCGGTTTGTCGGCGGCTTCATCCTTGCCCGCCGTTTTGCCCAGGGTGGCCGAATCGGCCGTCACGTCCAGCACATCGTCCACCACCTGAAAGGCCAGGCCCAAGGCCTCGCCAAAGCGCTGGAGCGCCGCTTGCACCGGGGCTGAAACACCCGGCACGCAGGCCGCGCCCATTTGCACGCTGCACAAAAGCAGCGCCCCGGTTTTGAGGCGGTGCATCTGGCGCAACTGGTCCTCCGTCAAGCGCTGACCCACGCTGGCCAAGTCAATCGCTTGGCCCCCAGCCATACCTTGGTAGCCCGAAGCCCGGGCCAGCAAGCCCACGCAGGCCGCTTGTACCGCAGCGCTCACGCTGGCGTCTTGGGGGGTGAGCATTTCAAAAGCCAGGGTCTGCAAAGCGTCACCCGCCAGCAGGGCCTGCGCTTCGCCAAACTGCACATGCACTGTGGGTTTGCCGCGCCGAAGCACATCGTTGTCCATGCAGGGCATGTCATCGTGCACCAGTGAATAGGCGTGGATCAATTCAATGGCACAAGCCGCATTGAGAGCGGCCGAGCCGCTTGAAGCACCGCCCACGGCATCGGCTGTGGCCAGCACCAACAAGGGCCGCAATCGCTTGCCGCCGTCCAACACGGCGTAGCGCATGGCCTCGCCCAAAGCGGCGGGTGATTGGGCCTCAATGCCTTCTGACAAGGCGCGCTCAACACGCTCGAGGTGCGGCTGCATCCATGCTTTGAGGTCCAAATGGCTCATGCGCCACTCCAAGGTTTCAGTTGTCCACCATCCAACACCTGGATTTGGTCTTCGACGGCTTTGAGCTTGTCACGGCAAAAGCCAAGCAACACAGCGCCGCGCTGGTAACCCGTCAACAGCTGGTCCAAAGGCATTTGCCCCGACTCGAGCTGTCCCACCAATGTTTCCAGCTCCGACAAAGCCGCTTCGTAGTTGGCAGGCACACTTGCTGCAACGGCATCGGTGAGGTCAGGTTGAACAGCCTTGGGCATGGGATCTTCCGGCAAAAGGTTCGATTTTAGGCTTTAAGACTGGACTTGGCTGACGGTTGGGCAGTCCAATCATCCAGCAAAAGGGTGTTGCGCCCTTCGCTTGGGATCAGCATCGAGCGCAGGCTTTCCATTGGAATGGCCTTTTCAGCCCCTATCGGCATCCCCCGAGGTTAGAATGACAATCCCGCGACAGGAAATCCCTGTCATTTTTTTGCGCCGTTTTCCATGAACACAGCGCTTTGTTCCTGCCCCTTCATAGGGGGAGTCTCTAGGTCAGGTCATCCATGTCTGATTTAAGTCTTCAACTGCAGCAGGCCGCAAGCCAACTACCAGTTTCCACTTATTTCGAAGAAGCGCTGTTCCAGCGCGAATTGAACACGCTCTTCCGGCAAGGCCCCCGCTATGTAGGCCACCAGTTGGCGGTGCCCCACCCGGGCGACTATTACGCCCTGCCCCATGAGGCCGAAGGCCGTGCCTTGGTGCGCAACCCCCAAGGTGGGGTGGAGCTCGTCTCCAACGTTTGTCGCCACCGCCAGGCCGTGATGCTGAGCGGCCGGGGCAACCTGAACACCCAACAAAAGGGCAGCGCAGGCGGCAACATCGTTTGCCCGCTCCACCGCTGGACGTATTCGCCCAACGGCCAGTTGCTGGGCGCGCCGCATTTTGCGCAAGACCCTTGCTTGAACCTGAACAACTACAAGTTGCAAGAGTGGAACGGTTTGCTGTTTGAGGACAACGGCCGCGACATCGCCGCTGATTTGGCGGGCATGGGCCCACGCTCACAGCTGAGTTTCGATGGCTACGCGCTCGACCGGGTTGAACTGCACGAGTGCAACTACAACTGGAAAACCTTCATCGAGGTCTACTTAGAGGATTACCACGTCGGCCCCTTCCACCCCGGGCTGGGCCAGTTCGTCACCTGCGATGACCTGAGCTGGGAGTTCAAGGAACACTACTCGGTGCAAACCGTGGGGGTGTCTGGCGGTTTTGGCAAGCCTGGATCGGACACCTATAAAACATGGCACGAGGTGCTGCTTAAATACCGCAACGGCCAATTGCCCGAACGCGGTGCGATCTGGCTGACGTATTACCCGCACATCATGGTCGAGTGGTACCCGCATGTGCTCACGGTGTCCACTTTGCACCCGATCAGCCCGAGCAAAACGCTGAACATGGTGGAGTTTTACTACCCCGAAGAAATCGTGGCCTTTGAGCGCGAATTCGTCGAAGCCCAGCAAGCGGCTTACATGGAAACCTGCATCGAGGACGACGAAATTGCCGAGCGCATGGACGCCGGGCGAAAAGCCCTGCTGGCGCGCGGCGACAACGAAGTCGGCCCGTACCAAAGCCCTATGGAAGACGGCATGCAGCACTTCCACGAGTGGTACCGCCGCCAGATGAGCGCCATCTGAACCGAAGGCAACGATGCAAGCCTCCTGGATGATCCTAGCAGCCTTGTTCTTTTCGATGATGGGGGTTTGCGTCAAATTTGCATCGGCCCACTTCCAGACCTCTGAGTTGGTTTTTTTCCGGGGTCTGATCGGCGTGGTGTTCATGGCCACCCTCTGCCGGGTCAAAGGGGTGACTTTGCGCACGCCGATCCCCATGATGCACGTCTGGCGTTCGGTGGTGGGTGTCACTTCACTGGCCGCCTGGTTTTATGCCATTGCCCACCTGCCGCTGGCCACCGCCATGACACTCAATTACATGAGCAGCATCTGGGTGGCGGTATTTCTGGTGGGCGGCACTTTGGTCATGGGAAAACTGCAAGTCGCGACCCGGCAAGGGCCCATCGTGCTGACGGTAATTACAGGTTTTGGCGGTGTCATCTTGCTGCTGCGCCCCACCATCGAACAAGACCAATTGTTTGCCGGCATCGTCGGCCTGCTCTCCGGCCTGATTGCTGCTTTGGCTTACATGCAGGTGGCCGCTTTGGGACGGCTGAACGAGCCCGAACCGCGAACTGTGTTTTATTTCTCCGTCGGCACCGCCTTGGTGGGCGCCGCGCTGATGCTGGTCACTGGCGTCAGCCCATGGGTTTGGCCCAGCGTGTTGTGGTTGCTGCCCATTGGCGTGCTGGCCGCGCTGGGCCAGTTGTGCATGACCAATGCTTACAGCCGGGGATCGACCCTGGTGGTGGCCAACCTGCAATATTCGGGCATCGTTTTTGGCGCTTTGTTTGGTCTGATCCTGTTTGGCGACCAGATCCCACCCATGGGCTGGCTGGGCATGGGCCTCATCATGGCCAGCGGCATCGCCTCCACCGTACTGCGCAACCGTGCCCTGCCCAGCGCCCCCGCTGAAGACCACTGAACCTTGGAGACCACCATGTACAACTTGCTGATCAATGCCCCCCAATTGCAAACTCTGCTGGCGCAAGGCACCCCCTGCGCCGTGTTTGACTGCAGTTTTGACCTGATGAAACCCGAGCTTGCGGGTGGTTTTTTTGCAGACGAACGCATCGCGGGCGCCCTTCCTGCAGACTTGGACAAGAACCTGAGCACGCACGAGGTGGGCCTGGCCGTGAATGGCGGTCGCCACCCCTTGCCCCAGCGCGAAGCCGTGGCCCGGTGGCTGGGCAGTCTGGGGGTGCACAACGGCATGCAGATCGTGGTGTATGACCGCAACAAAAGCCAATACTGCGGTCGTTTGTGGTGGATGCTCAAATGGTTGGGGCATGAGGCCGTGGCCGTGCTGGACGGCGGCTTGCAAGCCTGGAAAGACGCGGGTGGGGCCACCGACTCGGGTCCCTACACATCTCCTGCGCCTGAGGTATTTGAATTGAAAGCACCGCTGCGCCAATTGGTGCTCACTCACACAGTTGCCGCCCACCTGGGTCAGCCCGCGCAAACCGTGGTCGACGCCCGTGCCGGAGCCCGTTACCGGGGAGAAGTGGAACCGCTGGACCCCGTGGCAGGCCACATCCCAGGGGCCATCAACCGGCCTTTTGCCGAGAACTTCACCGAAGACGGCCGTTTCAAAAGCCCAGAACGGCTCAAAGCCGAATGGGACCAAGTTCTCGCCGGCCACCCTGCCAGCAGCGTGGTGCACCACTGTGGCAGCGGCGTGACGGCCGTGCCCAATCTGCTGGCGATGGAGTTGGCCGGTTTCGGCCCCACAGCGCTGTATGCCGGCAGCTGGAGCGACTGGTGCCGCACGCCCGGCCTGCCCTGCGCCAAGGGCTGAACACGCAACTCAGTGCTGGTGGCCCGCCAGAGCGCTGACCACCACCACCATGCCCATGCCCACGGCCAGCCACAAAATTTGCCCGGCAGTTTCGCGTGCGGACAGGCGCTTTTGCAGCTGCGGGATCAAATCGGCCAGAGCCACATAAACAAAGCTGCTGCTGGCCACCACCAGGAAATACGGCAGCCAATCGTGCAGGGCATCCACCAGCACATAGCCCACCGCCCCTCCCAAAGCAGTGATGGCCCCGGCCATCGACACCTTGACGATGGCCGCCTGGCGGCTGCTGCTGCTGCTGCCCTGGCGTAAAACAGCCAAGTCGCCCATGTGGTGAGGCACTTCGTGCGCCAACACGGCCAATGCTGCGATCACGCCCAGGTGCATGTCGGCGATGAAGGCCGAGGCGATCAGGATGCCGTCGCCAAAGCAATGCACGCTGTCTCCCGCCAGCACGGCCCATTGACCGCGCAATTTCTCTTCGGCATGGTGAGCATGCGGGTGGTCGTGCGCTTCGTGGCCATGACCTGAGGCCTGCGCATCACCATGCACGTGGCCGTGATGGCCATGGTCATGATGGTTGTGATCATGACCATGTTCGTGCCCGTGGTGCCACAGCTCAGCCTTGTCGAGCAAAAAGAAAAACACCAGGCCGATGAGCAAGGTCATGAACAAGGCGTGAGCCCCGGCTTCACTCTCAAAGGCCTCGGGCAGCAAGTGCAAAAAAGCTGTGGCCAACAAGGCCCCGGCGGCCAGGCTGAGCATGTGCTGGGTGTAGCGGCTGAGTACGCCAAAACTCAGCCAAGCAGCCACCCAGACGCTGCCAATGCCCGCCACCAAAGTACCCACCAAAATCGCCAATAAAGTCATCTTGCATCCACGAAGTGCTTGGCACTCCAAAACAAACCGCCCCAAAGGGCGGTTGTTGCATCAAAAAATCAGGCCACCCCCTGGCGCTTGAGCCAGGCCAGCAAACGCTGCCAGCCGTCTTCAGCGGGCCCCTTGCGGTAGGTGCCACGGTAGTCGGCATGAAACGCGTGCGGGGCCTCAGGATAAACCACAAACTCACTGGCCTTGGCCGCTGCAGGCCCTTGGGCCAAGGCATCTTTCATCTTATCCACTGTGTCAAGTGGGATGCCGGTGTCGGCTGCGCCATACAAACCCAGCACTGGGGCTTTGAGCTGCCCGACCAAAGCCAAGGGATGCGCGGGCGTTTGCGCCGTGGCGTTGCCCACCAGTCGGCCATACCAAGCCACACCTGCCTTGAGCTTGGGCTGGTGCGCCGAATACAACCAGGTGATGCGCCCGCCCCAGCAAAACCCGGTGATCGCCAGTTTGTCGGTGTTACCGCCATTGGCTGCCGCCCAGGCCAGGCAGGCGTCCAGGTCGCCCATCACCTGCGCATCGGGCACTTTGGAAATGATTTCAGCCTGCAGTTTGGCGATTTCGCCGTACTCATTGGTGTCACCTTGGCGCACAAACAGCTCGGGGGCAATGGCCATGTACCCGGCCTGGGCCAAGCGGCGCGTGACGTCAGCGATGTACTCGTGCACGCCAAAAATCTCAGAAATCACCAGCACCACCGGCAAACCGGTCTTGCCCGCCGGTGCACTGCGGTAGGCGGGCATCTTGAAACCATTCACGTTGATGGTCACTTCGCCAGCCACAAGACCCGTTACGGGGGTTTTGATGGCGGTCTGCGCCAGGATCGGCATGGCCGCTGCGGCATAACCCACGCCCAAAGCGGCTTTCAGTGCCACGCGACGTGTGGCCCCGGCATCACCCAGGCGCGCACCCAGCAGGGCTTGTGTGTCTTCAATCAGGTTCTGGTTCAAGGGATGTCTCCTCGGTCGTGCAATAAAAAGGGTTTTATCTTGGCACAGTCGCTTCGGGCTTGCACAAAAGCGGCAATGGGCAGCCGGGATGGGGAACCCTGGTTGTAGTGGGCGCTTGAGTCAGGCAATTACACTGCCGCCATGTCCGAATCCGACCTGCCAGTTTTGTATTCGTTTCGCCGTTGCCCCTATGCCATGCGGTCCCGGCTGGCCCTGTACGTGAGCGGTATGGTTTACGAACACCGCGAAGTGGTGCTGAAAAGCAAACCCGCTCACCTGCTGGCTCTCTCACCCAAAGGCACGGTGCCGGTGTTGTGGCTGCCCGGAACTGCTGACAGCAAAGTGCTGGAGCAAAGCCTGGACATCATGCTGTGGGCCCTACACCAGCACGACCCACTGGGCTGGCTGCCTGCATCGGGTGTGGCCATGGCCGATGCGCAGGCGCTGATTGCGCACAACGATGGACCTTTCAAGCAACAACTGGACCGCTACAAATACCCCAACCGCTCGGGTTTGGACTGCGGCGCGGTTGACCGAGATCTGGCTGCGGTCTGGCTGCACGGACTGGATGCGCGGCTTAGCGCACAGTCTTTCTTGGCTGGCCAACACTTCGGCTTGGCCGACGCGGCAGTGGCCCCCTTTGTGCGGCAATTCGCCCACACCGACCCCGGCTGGTTTGCGGCGCAACCATGGGCTGCATTGGCGTCATGGCTGGCCGCCTTCGAGGGCTCTGAACTGTTTGAGGTGGTCATGCAAAAGCACACGCCTTGGCAGCCAGCTTGAGGCTCAGTGCGCCTGCTCCCAGTTCGGCCCAAAGCCCACTTCGGCCAACAAAGGCACCTTCAGATCGGCCACGCCCGCCATGAGGCGCGGCACCTCGGTACGCACCCATTCGACTTCAGCCTGTGGCACCTCGAACACCAATTCGTCATGCACCTGCATGATGACTTTGGTCGCCTTGCCTTGCTCGTCCAGCGCCTTTTGCACCGCGACCATGCTCAGCTTGATCAGGTCGGCCGCCGTGCCCTGCATGGGCGCATTGATGGCGGCGCGCTCGGCACCGGCGCGGCGTGGGCCGTTGGGGCTGTTGATCTCGGGCAGAACGAGTCGGCGGCCAAACACGGTCTCGACATAGCCCAGCGCCTTGGCCTGTTCACGGGTGGCGTCCATGTAGTTTTTGACCCCAGCAAAACGCTCAAAGTAGCGAGTGATGTAATTCTTCGCTGCGGTGTTGTCGATGGAGAGCGCCTTGGCCAGACCAAACGCGCTCATGCCGTAAATCAAGCCAAAGTTGATGGTCTTGGCGTAACGGCGCTGCTCGCTGCTCACGGTATCGGGCGTTGCGCCAAATACCTCCGCTGCCGTGGCCTTGTGCACGTCCAGGCCTTCATGAAAGGCTTTGAGCAAAGCCGGGTCGTCGCTCAGGTGCGCCATGATGCGCAGTTCGATCTGGCTGTAGTCGGCACTCGCAATCACGCAACCTGCGGAGGCCACAAAAGCCTCCCGCACCTTGCGCCCCTCGGAGGTACGCACCGGGATGTTTTGCAAATTGGGCTCGTTGCTCGACAAGCGGCCCGTGACGGCCACGGCTTGCGCGTAATGCGTGTGCACCCGGCCCGTGCGCGGCAAGGCCAGCAGCGCCAACTTGTCGGTGTAAGTGCCTTTGAGTTTTGAAAGGCTGCGATGCTCCAGAATGCGAGCGGGCAGCGGGTAGTCTTCGGCCAGTTTTTCCAGCACTTCTTCGTCGGTGCTGCGGGCACCCGTGGCGGTTTTCTTGACGACGGGCAGGCCCAGCTTGTCGAAGAAGATTTCACCCAGCTGCTTGGGGCTGGACAGGTTAAAGGGCTGGCCTGCAATCTCATAGGCCTCGGTTTCGAGCTGCACGATGCGCTCGCCCAGCGCCTGGCTTTGCGCGGCCAGCGTGGGCGCGTCGATCAACACACCATTGCGCTCAATGCGGTACAGCGATTCGCTGGTGGCGATCTCTAGGTTGTAGACGTACTTCAACCCAGCATGCGCTTCGATCTGCGGCCACAGCGCCAAGTGCACGTCCAAGCACTGGTCCGAGTCTTCGCAGGAATAGTGCGCAGCCTTGTCCACGTCCACCTGCGCAAACGGGATCTGATGCGCGCCCTTGCCGCACAGGTCTTCATACGTCACACCCCGGCGGCCCACATGACGCTCAGCAAGGCTAGACAGGCCATGCGGCTTGTGCACTTCGAGTACATAGCTCTCCAGCATGGTGTCGTGCGCATAGCCCTGCACCTCGATGCCATGGTTGGCAAACACATGGCGGTCGTATTTGATGTTCTGACCCAGTTTCAGGCGGGCCGGGTTCTCTAGCCAAGGCTTGAGCTTGGCCAGCACATCGGCCAGCGGCAGTTGCTCGGGCGCACCCGGGCCGTTGTGGGCCAGCGGAATGTAGGCCGCCTCGCCGGGCGTGACGCTCAGCGATATGCCCACGATCTCGGCGCGCATGGCGTCAAGCGAAGTGGTTTCGGTGTCGATGGCGGTGAGCGGGGCTTGCTCGATGCGGGCGAGCCAGTTGTCGAACGCGGCCCAGTCCAGCACCGTGTCGTATTTGAAATCACCTTGCACCGAGCTGGCGGCGGTGTCGAGGACGGGGGCAACTGCTGGCTCGTCGTCAGGCACCGAGCCAAACAAGTCGCCCATGCCAGTGTCTTTAGGCTTAGCGGTTTTGACTTTGGGCGCGGGCGCAGATGCAGGTACCACTCCGCCCAGCGACTGCACCAGCCCTTTGAAACCATAGGTCTGGTAAAAATTGAGCAGCTTGTCTTTGTCTGGCGCATGCAGGTGCAGGCTGGCGAGCGACGGCAAATCGGGCAACCAGTCATGCAGGTCGCAATCGGTTTTCATGGTCACCAGCGCCCGGCCCTTGGGCAACCAGTCCACCGCCTGGCGCAGGTTCTCGCCCGCCACGCCCTTGATGTCGTGGGCGTTTTCCATCAGCTTGTCGAGCGAGCCGTATTCCATCAGCCATTTGGCCGCCGTCTTGGGGCCGACCTTGGCCACACCCGGCACGTTGTCCACCGTGTCGCCCACCAGGGTCTGGTAATCGATCATCAGTGACGGCGGCACGCCAAACTCGGCGGTCACGCCCGCCACATCGCGCACCTTACCGTTCATGGTGTCGATGATGGTGATGTGCTCGTTCACCAACTGACTCAAATCCTTGTCACCGCTGGACACCGTGACCTGGATGCCCTGCTGGGCGGCCACATGGGCCAGCGTGGCGATCACGTCGTCAGCCTCCACACCTGGCACGTCCAGCACGGTCCAGCCCATCAGGCGCACCAACTCGTGGATCGGCTCGATCTGTGAGCGCAAATCGTCGGGCATGGGGCTGCGGTTGGCCTTGTACTCGGGGTACAGCTCGTCGCGAAAGGTCGGGCCTTTGGCGTCGAACACGCACACGGCATAGACGGTGGGCACGTCCTTGCGCAGCCGCTCCATCATGTTGATCATGCCGCGAATGGCCCCTGTGGCGGCGCTCGTCGGGTCGCCCGGCACCGCCCGCAGGTCGGGCATGGCATGAAAGGCGCGGTAAAGATAGCTGGAACCGTCGACCAGCAAAAGGGTCGGTTGGGATGTGTCGGGGGTGTTGTCGCTCATCCCTCGATTGTGTACCGGGTTGACACCCAAGTGAGCAAGAAGGATTGGGGGCTGGGCCTGTGTCAGGGTGATGCGGCAAAGCCAAGCGCCTCTGAACCCTGGCACAGGTCCGGCCCCCAATCCCCAACCACGCAGAACCGGCCACCCGATCTCCCCGTCTGTACTGGGCCAACCAGGGAAGACCCGGCCAAGGCTGACTGTGCGGGGCCTCAGAGGTGCTTCGCTTTGCCACATCGGCCCCGCGCAGTCAGCCCTGGCCGGGTCATTGAGGGCTTTGCGCGCTCTACAATCGTCACTTTCTCACATCAGCCAGCCTTCCACCTGGCGCTTTGACCCTCTTTCCATGGCGGTATACACCGAAGTCACCGAACCCCAGGCCAACGACCTGATGCAAGCCCTGAATCTGGGCCAGCTCACCGCTTTGCGCGGCATCAAGGGCGGCATTGAGAACACCAACTACTTCGCGTCGACCGATCAGGGTGAGTACGTGCTGACTTTGTTCGAGCGCCTCACGCACGAGCAACTGCCTTTTTATTTGTTCTTGATGAAGCATTTGGCCGAGCGCGGCATCCCGGTGCCCAACCCGGCCGCCAACCGCGACGGCGATGTGTTGCACACCGTGAACGGCAAACCGGCTGCCGTGGTGAACAAGCTGGCCGGACAAAGCCAATTGCAGCCCCAAACCGTGCACTGCGCCGCCGTGGGCGACATGCTGGCGCGCATGCACCTGGCCGGGGCCGATTACCACCGCAGCCAGCCCAATTTGCGCGGTCTGCCCTGGTGGAACGAAACCGTGCCGGTGGTGCTGCCCTATTTGAACGAAACCCAATCGGGCCTGCTGCGCAGCGAGCTGGCCTACCAAAACCACATCGCTCAAGGCGCAGCTTATGCCGCCCTGCCCCGGGGACCCGTGCATGCCGACCTGTTTCGCGACAATGTCATGTTCGAAGGCGAGCAGCTGACGGGGTTTTTTGACTTTTACTTTGCAGGCGTGGACACCTGGCTGTTTGACTTGGCGGTGTGCCTGAACGACTGGTGCACCGACTTGCCCACAGGCACCCATGTCGGCGAACGTGCCCAGGCCTTGGTGCAGGCCTACAACCGCACGCGCCCTTTGAGCGCGGCCGAACGCACATTGTTGCCAGCCCTTTTGCGTGCGGGGGCTTTGCGTTTCTGGATTTCGCGCCTGTGGGACTACCATCTGCCCCGCGAAGCTGCCATGCTCACGCCGCACGATCCGACCCATTTCGAACGCGTGCTGCTGAGCCGCGTCCATCACCCTGTCTGCACTTCCGAGCTCTTGTGACACCATGAACCTGCAAATTGTTCCCGCCAGCGCTGGCCTGAAATGGGCCCGCCAAGGCATGCGCACCTTCTGGCGTCAGCCACTGGCCATGTCGGGGCTGTTTTTCATCTTCATGATCACCGTGTCACTGGTCTCGGTGGTACCGTTCATCGGCAGCGCGTTGGCCTTGGTGGTGCTGCCCGCGCTCACACTGGGCATGATGGCGGCCACACAAGTGGCCTCAGATGGAAAATTTCCCATGCCCAGCTTGTTGTTTGTGGCGTTCAAGGCGGGGCCGCACCGCAAAAACATGCTCCAGCTGGGCGGGCTCTACGCGCTGATTTTCTTACTGGTGATGGGCGTATCGACGGTGGTCGATGGGGGCACCTTTGCCAAGGTCTACTTTGGCGGTACGCCCATGACGCCAGAAGTGGTCACAGCCGAATCATTCCAGACCGCCTTGTGGGTGTCGATGCTGTTTTACGTGCCGCTGTCGATGATGTTCTGGCATGCGCCAGCGCTGGTGCACTGGTACGGCATGCCCGCAGTGAAAAGCTTGTTTTTCAGTTTCATGGCCTGCTGGCGCAACCTCAAAGCATTTGGGGTTTACGTGGTGGCCTGGGCTGCGATTTTTCTGGCTTCAGGGGTGCTGGCCTTGTTGATCACCAGCCTGTTGGGCAACCCCCAGCTCATGATGGCCACCTTCATGCCCATGGCTCTGATGGTGGCGGCC
>CAJBLW010000144.1 GCA_903953985.1 uncultured Burkholderiales bacterium | reverse complement strand
GTCCCAGGCGGCTTGAGGCCAGCTGATTTGCGCGTCCAGGCAAAACCCGGCCACCTGCACCTGGGCATCGGCCGCAGGCAAGAGACGGCAAGCACCGCCACACGACACCAGCACCCAATCGGCTTGTGTACCGCATCGCACCTGAGCGCAGTGCAAACGGCCATCGCTGCCCAGCTGCCCTGTGCCGAACACCACCGAGCCTGTTGGCGCAGAAACGCCCGCGTGGGCCAAGAGACCTCGGGCCAATAGGGTCTCGCCCAAAGGCACGGGCACAGCAAAGCTGCCGCACAACTCCAGCACCGGGTACACATCGGCCAAAGCCAGCCCTGCTCCGCCCGCAGATTCGGGCACCAGCGCATCGGCAAAGCCCGACGCTTCAAGCGCTTGCCACAGCCCAGCGCGCGGTTGGCCACCTTCGATGGCGCGCACCACGGCGGGTGTGCAATGGTCGGTGAGCAGCGCCTTGACGGCGTCAGAAAAAAGATCATCCATGGTGTTTCCTTTTCAGCGCAAGCCTAGGCCACGGGCAATCATGCCGCGCAAGATATCGCGTGTGCCGCCGCGCAGCGAGTAGCTGGGCGCCACTTGCGTGATGTAGTTGAGCGTGTTGAGCAGTTCGGCCGGCACATTGGACGCATCCCGCGAAAATAAATCGTCGGCAATCGCGGCCGGAATCAACTGCTCCACGCCTGTGCCCAGGTCTTTGACCAGGGCGGCCTCGACCACCGGGCTTTCACCGCGGGTGATTTTTTCGGTGATGGCCACCGACATGGCGCGCAGCGGCGCCAACTGGCTCAGGATCTTGCCCGCCAGGCGCTGGGCCTGCGGGGTGCGGCCTTGTGGCGTGCGCACATAGGCCAGCCATTCGTCGAACAAGGCGATGCTGGAGAACAACCGCTCGGGTCCGCTGCGCTCAAACGCGAGCTCGGCCGTGACCTGCTCCCAGCCGCCGCCTTCGTCGCCCACCAGGGCGTCAGGCCCCAGCTGCACGTTCTCGAAAAAGACTTCGCAAAAATGGCTGTCGCCCGACTGGTCCACGATGGGCCGCACCGTGACCCCCGGCAAGGACAAGTCCACGATGACCTGCGACAAGCCCTTGTGCCGGTCGATCGTCTCGCCACTGGTGCGCACCAGGGCGATCATGTAATGGCAGTTGTGGGCGTTGGTGGTCCAGATCTTCTGGCCGTTCAGCAGCCAGCCCGTTTCGTTGGGCGCGGCGCGGGTGCGCACGCTGGCCAGGTCCGAGCCGGCACCGGGCTCGCTCATGCCAATGCAAAAGAAGGCCTCGCCCCGGCAGATGGCTGGCAGGTAGCGCTGTTTTTGCGATTCGGTGCCGTACTTGAGCAGCAAGGGCCCGCTCTGACGATCGGCGATCCAGTGTGAGCCCACCGGCGCACCAAAGTTAAGAAATTCTTCCACCAGCACATAGCGTGCAAAAGCGCTGCGCCCTGCACCGCCATAGGCGGGCGGAAACGTGATGCCCAGCCAGCCGCGGCGGCCCAGCTCGCGGCTGAACTCGGGGTCATATCCCGACCAAGAGCGGGCGCGCACATGGGCCGGCACACCGCGCATGGCTTCGGTCAAAAAGGACCGCACCTCCTGGCGCAATGCCTCGTCTTGCGCAGGAATGGCCGATGGGTTCAGAGAATCGAGCTGACTCATGCCAACACCCCTTTTTCAAACAATTGGTCCATGGTTTCTTCCTTTAAATCCAGCATCTGGCCCAACACCTCGCGGGTGTGTTGCCCCAGCATAGGCGGCGCGTGGCGGTATTGCACCGGCGTGTCCGACATGCGGATCGGGCTGGCCACCAAGGCCACATCGTCCCTGGCTGCGTGGTCCATGTGGATCTGCATGCCGCGTGCCTGCACCTGCGGGTCTGCAAACACATCGGCAATGGTGTTGATCGGTCCGCAAGGCACACCTGCCGACTCGAGCAAGGTGACCCATTCACGGGTGCTGCGGGTCACAGTGAGTTCGCGCATCAACTCAATCAAGGCCACGCGGTTTTGCACACGCCCGGCATTGGTCACAAAGCGCGCATCGCCGGCCCATTCAGGCCGCCCTGCAGTTTTGCAAAAGCGGGCGAACTGCCCGTCGTTGCCAATCGCCAAAATCATGTGCCCATCGGCCGTCGGAAAGTCCTGATACGGCACCGTGTTCGGATGGGCATTGCCCATGCGTTTGGGGGCCACACCGCTGTGCAGGTAGTTCATCGACTGGTTAGCCAAGCACGCCACGCCCACATCGAGCAAGGCCAGATCAATGTGCTGGCCGCGCCCAGAAACCTCACGGGCCTGCAGCGCCGCCAAAATACTGGTGCTGGCGTACAAACCCGTCAGGATGTCCGTCAGCGCCACGCCGACCTTCATGGGTCCTGCGCCTGGCGTGCCATCGGGCTGGCCGCTGATGCTCATCAGCCCGCCCATGCCCTGGATCAAAAAGTCATAACCCGCGCGCTGGGCATAAGGCCCGGTCTGGCCAAAGCCGGTCACCGAGCAATACACCAGCCGGGGGTGCAGGGCGTGCAAGCTGTCGTAGTCCAGGCCGTACTGCTGCAGGCTGCCGACCTTGAAGTTTTCGATCAGCACATCGCAATGCAGCACCAATTCGCGCACCAGTTGTTGGCCTTCGGGCGTGCTCAGGTCGATGGCAATCGATTTTTTATTGCGGTTGGTGCACAAAAAATAGGCGGCATCGCGGGTGGGCTCCCCTTGGGCATCTTTCAGATATGGGGGCCCCCAGGTGCGGGTGTCGTCGCCTGACTCAGGGCGCTCGACCTTGATGATCTCAGCACCCAAGTCGCCCAGGGTCTGCGCCGCCCAAGGGCCCGCCAGCACACGCGACAAATCCAACACACGGAGGTGCGAGAGCGCACCGCGTGGGCCGGTGTCTTCGCTGCCAGCGTTCATTGCAGTTCCACTTTGGCACTGGTAGCAATGCGTTTCCACAGCTTGATCTCGGACGCCTGGAAAGCGCGCATTTCCTCTGGGCCGCCATTCATGACCTCAGCACCGAGACGCTCATAGAACTCACGCGTTTCGGGCAAGCGCTCGATGGCCGTGAGCAAACTGGCCAATTTGTCGGTTTCGGCCTTGGGGGTCTTGGCAGAGACCATCGCGCCCACCCAGGTGTAGGCCGTGAAACCCGGCAAACCGGCTTCGGTGGCCGTGGGCACAGCGGGCAGTGTGGGCGAGCGTTGCTCGGACGCAAAAGCCAGCGCGCGCAGCTTGCCCGCCTTGACCATTTCCTGCGCACTCGTCATTTCGGCAAAAGCAAACTGCACCGTGCCGGCCGTCACAGCCGACACCACTTCGCTCGCCCCTTTGAACGGCACATGCATCGCCTGGATGCGGGTGGCATCGTTGAAGGCCTCGGCCATCAACTGGTAACCGGCCGAGCCCGCCCCGTAATTGAGTTGCCCGGGTTTGGCCTTGGCGGCGGCGACCAGATCGGCCACAGTCTTGTACTCGGATTGAGCCGGCACGATCAACAGGGATGCCGCGCGCATCATCATGGTCAGTGGCGCGAAATCGGCCACCGGGTCATAAGGCAAGGACTTGAACAGCGCCGCATTCACCGCCAATGTGGAGTTGCTGCCCACAAAAACGGTGTAACCATCAGCAGGCGCACTTTGCACCGCACGCACGGCTATGAAGCCGTTGGCGCCAGGCTTGTTGTCCACGATCACGGTTTGCCCCGTCACTTCAGTCAGCTTTTTGGCGAAGTACCTTGCAGAGGTGTCTGTGCCGCTGCCCGGTGGAAAGGGCACGACAAAGCGCAAGGGTTTGGACGGAAAAGCTGCAGGCGCAGCGCTCTGGGCGTGCACCGCAGTGACGCCAAAAGAAGCAGCCAGGAGTGCTGCCGTGGTGAGTGCATGAACGACGTGTCGGCGTGTGGACATGGTGAGTCTCCTTGTTTGGATTGGGTTTTTATTCGAGCGTCACGCCTGTGGCCTTGACCACAGCCGCCCAGCGGGCCAATTCTTTCTTCACGTAAGCGCCGTACTCTTCAGGTGTCGAGCCCAGCGGCTCGGCCCCTTGCAGCGCCAACCTTTCTTTGACCTCGGCGCTTTGCAAAGCCTTGTTGATTTCGGCGTTCAGGCGCTGCACCACCGCTTTGGGCGTGTTGGCGGGCACCATGATGCCCTGCCAAGCACCGGCCTCAAAGCCCGGCATCACGGTTTCGCCCAAGGTCGGCACCTCAGGGAAAAGCGACATGCGCTGGCTGGTGGTCATTGCCAGCAATTTCAGGCGCTTGTCTTTCACGAAAGGCATGACCGAGTTGATGGTGTCGGTCATGAACTGGATCTGCCCTGCGACCAGGTCCACGTCGGCCGGGGCGCTGCCACGGTAGGGCACATGGGTGGCATCGATGTCGTGGTGGCGCACCAACTGAAAGGCCGCCAAGTGCGTCACGTTGCCGTTGCCAGCTGAGCCATAAGACAACTTGCCCGGATTGGCTTTGGCGTAGGCGATGAACTCGCGCACGTTGTTGACAGGCACCCCGGGGTTGACCACCAAGGCCAGAGGCACCACGGCCGTTAACGCCACAGGCGCCAGATCGCGCTGCACGTCATAGGCCAGGTTCTTGTAAAGCGCAGGACTCAAGGTGATGGACGAGGTGTTGTACAGCACGGTGTAGCCGTCCGCTGGCGCCTTGGCTGCCGCCACGGCCGCAATATTGCCGTTGGCACCGGGCTTGTTGTCGATCACGATGGACTGGCCCATTTGCTCCGACATTTTCTTGGCCAACACCCGCGCCACCAGGTCGGTCGGGCCACCGGGCGGAAAAGGCACTAACAAGGTGATGGGCTTGCTCGGATAGGCCTGCGCCCATGCGCTCAGGGGCAAGCAAGCCGCAGCGGCCAGGCCCAGCAGGGTTCTGCGCAAAGTGGATGGGATTTTCATGGTGTGGTCTCCTTCAATGAATCGAATTTTTTTGGATGGGCTCAAGCCACGGGTCTGCCGGCCAGCAAGCGTGTGGCGGTGTAAGTCATGACCGGCGTGCCCTGTTGATTGAACACGTCAATGCGCGAGGTCACAACAGCGCGACCATGGCGCGATGTGGGCCGGATGTCGGTGACTTCGATCACGGCTTCAATGGTGTCGCCCACCACCACCGGGGCCAGGATTTTTTGGTGCAGCTCCAGCATGGCCAGGCCCGTGCCCTGGATCATGGTTTGCAAGATGAAGCCTTCGATCAGCGTGTAGGTCAGTGCCCCGGGCACGGGTCGTCCGGCCATCGCAGCACCTTCGTAGTCTTCTTCGATGAAGATGGCCTCCAGCATGCCCGTGACAGAAATGAAATTGACCAGGTCGGTCTCGGTGAGGGTGCGCCTAAAAGTGCGCATGCGCTGGCCCACCGTCAGGTCTTGCCAGACAAAGCCTCGACCCAACTGGGGCAAGTTGCGGTCCACCGCCACTGGGGGCGAAAACAAGGTGCTCATGAACGGGAAACTCCAGCCGTTTTGGAAAAAGAAGAAGCCACTGCTGCGCCACTGCCCAGCATCGCGGCAATCTGCTCGGCCGACAAACCCGCTGCCTCCAGCAAGGCACGGGTGTGCTCACCCAAACGCGGGGGCAGGGCCACGGGCGGGCGCTGGCCGTCAAAGCGCACAGGCACGCCAGGAAAGCGCACCTGGCCCATGGCTGGGTCGTTCACCGACTCAAAAAAACCAGTGGCCAGCAAATGCGGGTCTTGCGGCAAATCGTCAAGCCGCCCCACAGGCGCCGCAGGAATTTCGAGCCGCTCGCAAGTCGCAATCCAGTATGCGGTGCTGTGCAACTTCACAAAACCAGACGCAAGCTCCAGCAACTCGGCAATGTGACGCGTGCGCTGCGCGATATCGGAAAAACGCGGGTCCTCGGCCAAGTCCGGGCGCCCCACTTCGGCAAAGAACCGCTGCCAGTGCGTGCTGGTGTAGGGCATCATTGCCACGTGCCCGTCGGCCGTGCGGTAGGGCCTGCGCCAGGGGGCCAACACACGCGGGTAGCCCGCGCCCGAGAGCGGCGGCACAAAGTGCTGGCCGTAAAAGTGTTCCACCAGATTGAAGCCCACCATGGACTCGAACATGGGGATCTCGACCAGCGCGCCCTGCCCCGTGCGCTCGCGCTGCATCAAGGCGGCCAAAATGGCGTGCGCCGCCACATGCCCACAGGTCTTGTCGGCGGCAATGGTGGGCAGGTAACGCGCCTCACCCGTCTGGCGTTCCATCAGGTCGGCCAGCCCCGACATGCCCTGAATCACATCGTCGTAAGCGGGTCGGCCCGCATAAGGTCCGGGGAGAAAACCCAACAAACTGGCGTACACCAACCGAGGATGGCGCTGGCGCAGCGTCTCGGGGTCGATGCCCAGCGCCGCCAGCTTTTGCGGGCGCATGCTGTGCATGAAGACATCGGCAGAAGCCACCAGAGCCTGCAGCGCCTGCTGCGCCTGTGCCTGCTTGAGGTCGAGCGCCAGACTTTTCTTGCTGCGGTTGGCGCCCATGAACATGGCGGCCATGCCCGTCTCCAGCCCAGGGCCGGTGTAGCGGGTTGAATCGCCTTCAGGCGGTTCCACCTTGATGACCTCTGCGCCGTAGTCGGCCAACACTTGGCTGGCCAAGGGGCCAAAGATCACGCTGGACAGGTCCAAGACCCGTATTCCATGAAGGGGCTGCATAAAAAAGAGGGTTGTTCTGACCGCCATTATTTAGGCCAGAGTTGTTTTCGTCTAATATTTGTTTTCACCTCTGTGATAGCTATTGGATATCAATGGACAGCCGCCAATTACGCCACTTTGTGGCCCTTGCCGAAACCCTGAACTACCACCGCGCGGCCGAGCGGCTGCACATCTCGCAGCCGCCGCTGTCGGCCTCGATCCGCAAACTCGAAGAAGACCTGGGGGTGCGGCTGTTCGAGCGCACGCGTCGTGGCACCAGCCTCACGCCGGCGGGTCAGGCCGCACTGGACGACGCGCGTCGGGCCTTGTTCCATACCGAGCAATTCGGTCGCATGGCCACGGCCACGGCACGCGGGGAAGCGGGCACGCTGCGCATCGGCTTCATCGGCTCGGCCACTTATTCGCTGATGCCCAGGCTCATGCCACTCTTTCGTGCGCGCTACCCGGATGTCGAGTTGGTGCTGACCGAGTCCACCACCAGCCGCCTGATCGAGCAAGTAGAACAAGGTGAGCTGGATGCGGGTCTTTTGAGGTTTCCCATGGTGCGGGCCACCCAGGCCGAAATGACGCCCGTCGAACGCGATGTGTTTGTGGCGGCACTGCCCGAAGATCACCCACTGCTGGCCAGGCCCAAACTCAAACTCTCCGACCTTGCGGCCGAGCCCTTTGTCATGTACAGCGCGCAAGCGGTGCCGGGCCTGCACGCCATGGCCTTGCTCGCGTGTCAGCAAGCGGGCTTTGTGCCCAAAGTGCAGCAAGAAGCCGTGCAGGTGCAGACCGTGGTCAGCTTGGTCGAAAGTGGTTTGGGTGTGGCCTTGGTGCCCTCTGTGGCCACGCGCCACGCCATGCCGCGCGTCGTGTTTCGGAAGGTGCACGGACCGGGTGCCAACACCGAAATTGGCATTGCCCTTCTGTGGCGACCCGACACGGAAACGCCTGCGGCGCGCAGGTTCAGGCAAACGTTGGCGAGCCTGGAAAACATGGCCCACTGAAAGCCAATCGGCATGGCCGACTAGCCCCGCCTTGCCTGCGGAAAACCCTGATATCCAGTCCGCGACAGGCGAATGAGGGCAACTGTTTATAGTGAAAAAGCGATTCAACACCTCACACGCTTCACTTTCAAAACACGCAAGGCTTTCGACAGATGCATGACTTGATCATCCGCAATGCACAGGTTTTTGACGGCACAGGCACTCCTGCAAAACAGGTGGATGTCGCCGTCTCGCAAGGCCGCATCACCCACTTCGGCATCGTCGAAGGTCCTGCTCAGGAAACCGTCGAGGCCCAAGGCCTGGCCCTGATGCCCGGCATCGTGGACCTGCACACCCACTACGACGCGCAAGTCACCTGGGACCGCACCATGTCGCCTTCACCCGCACTGGGGGTGACCACCGCCGTGATCGGCAATTGCGGCTTTGGCATTGCGCCCTGCCCTGCGCCGCTGCGCGAGACCATGCTGAAGAACCTTTCCGTGGTCGAGGGGATGGACTTGCAATCCTTGCTCACCGGTGTGAACTGGCAGTTTGAGTCATTTGGCCAATACATGGACCAATTGCGCCGCATCGGCCCTTATGTCAACACCGCCGTGTTTGCAGGCCACTCCGTCATCCGCACCGCCGTGATGGGTGCTGATGGCTCGGCCCTGGTCGATCCCACAGAGGACCAACTGCAGACCATGCAAGCCTTGGTGCGCGATGCCATGGACCATGGCGCCATTGGGTTTGCGTCTTCGTTTTCACCCAACCACAGCGGCTTCGGCGGCATCCCCATGCCGTCCACCATCGCCTCTGAAGGCGAGTTGCGGGCTTTGGCAGGGGTGCTGGGCGAAAAAAACAAGGGCGTGTTCATGATGGCGACCGGCTCCCGCGCCAGCCCCGACGTGATGGAGTCCATCGTGCAGGACACGGGACGGCCTGGCTACATCTCCACCGTGCTCACCATGTACAACGAGGGCAACCCGGGCCTGGGGGCCACCTATTACGAGCGCTGTGCCCAGGCCTTGGCCCGCGGCAACGAGCTGTATGTGCTGACCAGCTGCCAGCCGCTGTCGTTTGACTTCACCTTGACCGACCCTTATGTGCTGCTGAGCCATGCGGCCTTTGATGCGGTCAAGACCGCCACGGTGGACGCCCTGCCCGGCTTGTATCGCTCGGCCGAATTCCGCGAAGCCTTCCGCCAGAACCTGCGCCAACCCAAGGCGGGCATTTTGTTTCTGGGCAACTGGCGACACATCGAAGTCGGACAAACCATGCGTCCAGAAAACCAGGCGCTCGAAGGCATCAGCATTCAGGCCCTGGCCGACCAGCGCGGCCTGGACCCGGTGGATGTGTTCTTTGACCTGGCCCTGTGCGAAGACCTGGGCACGCATTTTGTGGGCAAGTTTTTCAATAACAACGACGACGGCGTGGCCCCCTCGCTCAAGCATCCGGCCAGTGTCATCACGCTCTCGGACGCGGGCGCGCACCTCACCTACATGTGCGACGCGGGTTTTGGCCTGTATTTTCTGGCGCACTGGGTGCGTGACACCGGGCATTTCACATTGGCCGAAGGCGTTCGCCGCCTGACCAGCGAACCCGCCGACCGCTTTCGCATCCCCAACCGTGGCCGTTTGCAGGTGGGCCTGCCTGCCGACCTGTTGCTGTTCGACCCGGGCACCGTGGGCATCTCCAAACCCTTGCCACGCCAGGACTTGCCTGGCGGCGGCACGCGCATGGTGCGCGAAGCCACAGGCGTGCATGGCGTCTGGGTCAATGGTGTGAAAGTGCACGACGGTCAGAACTATGTGGACCACCCACACGGACCAGGCCAAGTGCTCGACCAATTCAATTCCTAAGGAGTGTTTTCATGACCATCCACCGTCGTTTCTTGACCGGCCTTTTGCTGGCTTTCATGGCCACCAGCGTGTGGGCGCAAAGCTGGCCCACGCGCCCGGTGCGCATGATCATTGCCTTCCCCCCCGGCGGCCCCACCGATTTGGTCTCGCGGGTGCTGGCGCAACGCCTGTCCGAGCAACTGGGCCAACAGGTCATCGTCGACAACAAACCCGGGGCGGGTGGCAACCTGGCAGCCGAGCTGGCGGCCAGAGCCACACCCGATGGCTACACGATTTTCTACAATACATCGGCCATCGTCATTGGCCCTGCCTTATACGGCAAGGTCAACTACGACACCTTGAAAGACTTTGCGCCCGTGGCCCTGACGGCCAGTGTTCCTATGGTGTTGGTGGTCAACCCGCAACTGCCCGCGCGCAGCGTCAAGGAATTTCTGGACCTGGCCAAGTCGCGCCCCGGTGCGCTGAACTACAGCTCCTCGGGCACCGGCACCATCACGCACCTGGCCAGCGCCATGATGTCCAGCCAAACCGGCGTGCAGACCCAGCACATTCCTTACAAGGGCAGTGCGCCGGGCCTGGTCGATCTGGCAGCGGGCCAAACCCAGTTCATGATCGACACCATCAACACGGTCTTGCCTTATGTGCGCGACAACCGCCTGCGCGGTCTGGCCGTGACCAGCATCAAGCGCTCCACCCTGTTACCCGACCTGCCCACCCTGGCCGAATCGGGCATGCCCGGTTTTGACGCCGCCGCCTGGCAAGGCATCGTGGTGCCCACGGGCACCTCGGCCGACATCGTTCAAAAGCTCAACGCTGAAGTGAACAAGGCACTGGCCCACCCCGATTTGCGTGCCCGTCTGGCCGCACAAGGCGCTGAGATTTTGGGCGGCACACCCGCCGAATACGCGGCCCACCTGCGCACCGAAATGCCACGCTGGGCCAAGGCCGTGAAAGACTCGGGCGCCAAAGCAGAGTGACCCCCGGGGCCACCAAAATAGAGGGAATTTCCCTGCAGGAGCCCACCCCTGTGGGCGATTCGACGCTCTCCACCAGCGCATGCCGTCGCCCGCAGGGTGGGCTTTTACAAAACTGAGGGGCCCATCGCCAGCAGCGTTTGCACCGCCTCTTCGCTCATGCCCGCCTCACGCAACACCTCGGCGCTGTGCTGGCCCAAACGCGGGGCTGGTTTTTGCACAGCCAAACCCGGGGTGCCAGAAAAGCTGACCGGCACACCAATTTCATGCACTCGCCCTTCACTGGGGTGATCCACTTCCTGCAGCATGCCCACCGCCAACAGATGCGGGTCTTGCAACAAACTGTCGACATCGTTCATGGGCATGCAGGGGATGTCGGCCTCATTCAGCCGGGCCATCCAAACTGCTGTGCTCTGCGTGGCCATGGCTCTGGCCACCATTCGGTACAAATCGTTGATGTGCTGGGTGCGCGCGCCAATACCGGCAAAACGCGGGTCCTGTTCAAACAACTGCCCCTGGCCAATCAGCCCCAGAAACTTTTCCCAGTGCCGGTCGGTGTAAATCAGCACGCACAAATGGCCATCGCTGGTGGGGTAGGGGCGGCGCTCTTGCACCAGCAAGCGCGGGTAACCGGTATCGCCCATGGGCGGCTCGAACGTGGCACCGGCCATGTGCTCGCCCAGCACGTATTGCGCCATGGTCTCGAACATCGGCACCTCCACCGCCTGACCCACGCCCGTCTGGTGGCGCGCGATCACCGCCGCCAAAATGGCATTGGACGCCATCAGGCCCACCGTGCGGTCGGCCAGGGTCAGGGGCACATAACGCGGCTCGCCGCCACTGGCTCGGCTCATCAGACTGGGTACAGCCGCAGCACCCTGAATCAAGTCGTCGTAAGCAGGCTTGCCCGCGTAAGGCCCCTTCTCGCTGTAGCCATACAGGCCGGCATAAATGATGCGCGGATTGATGGCTTGGAGCCGTTCGTAATCAATGCCCAGGCGAAACATGGACTGCGGCCGGATGTTGTAAACCACCACATCAGCGGTCTCCACCAGCTTGAAAAAAGCAGCCAGGCCCTCAGGCTTTTTGAGGTCCAACACGAGACTGCGTTTGTTGCGGTTGACATGTAAAAAAATCGAACCCATGCCCGCGTGCCGCATGGGACCAATCCCGCGCACCGTGTCCCCGGCAGGCGACTCGATCTTGATCACATCCGCCCCCATGTCGGCCATGAGTTGCGTGGCAAAGGGCCCCATCAGGACACTGGTCAAATCCAGTACACGCAATCCACTCAACGCACCAGCCATGCAGTTCTCCCTAGAGGTTTGAGTGTGAATTATCGGCACCCCTTGCACGACCCGGTGTCGCCCACAGCGCCATAATCGACCAAGACTCACCCCAAAGACCTCATCATCCCCTACGCAGACCAGCAGCCGTCCGGCTGCTTGCGCCAAAGTCTCATTTCATGCACCGCACCATCTTCACCACCCCGGTCGTCAACACCTTGCTGCGCTGGTTTTCCATCGGTTTCTTGCGCCTCAAGGGCTGGCGCGTCGAAGGGGCCTTGCCCCCCGCCGGTCACAAAAGCGTGCTGATTGCCGCGCCGCACACCAGCAACTGGGACCTGCCTTACACCTTGATGGTGGCCTTTGCCCTGCGGCTGACGCCTTACTGGATGGGCAAGCAAAGCATTTTCAAATTCCCGTTTGGCCCCCTGATGCACTGGCTGGGCGGCATTGCGGTCAACCGCGAACAATCGACCAACATGGTCGCGGCTTCTGCGCAAGCACTGGCGCAAGCGCAAGGCCCGGTGCAATTGATCGTGCCCCCCGAGGGCACGCGCAGCAAAACACGTTACTGGAAAACCGGGTTTTATTACATCGCCCAGCAAGCCCAAGTCCCCATCGTGATGGCCTACATGGACTACAGCACCCGCCGCAGCGGCCTGGGCCCGGTGTTCACGCCCACGGGCGATGTGGACGCCGACATGGCTGCCATCAAAAGCTTTTACGCGCCTTTCAAAGGCAAAAACGCCGATCAATTTCAAACCCAGGAGTGAACCCATCATGGCCAAAGACTTCAGCACCATGGAAGACAGCAACCGCTCGCCCAATCCCGACATCCACCAGGTCATTGCGGCCTCGCGCCGCCGTTTCTTGCAAGGCGGTGCGGCCGTGACGCTGGCATCGGTGCTGGCCCCCTTGGCTGGATGTGCGGCCCTGGGCCAGGCGCAGCCCAAAATCGGCTTTAAAGGCATCCCGGTGGGCATGGGTGACAAGCTGGTCGTGCCCGAAGGCTATGTGGCCACCGCCCTGGCCGCCTGGGGTGAACCGGTGGGCATTGCAGGCAACATGCCCGCTTTCAAAATGGACGGCTCCAACACCGCCGACGAGCAAGCGGTGCAAATGGGCATGCACCATGACGGCTTGGCCTTCTTCGCGCTGGAAGGCTCGCGCCGTGGCCTGTTGGCCATCAACCATGAATACACCGACGACGGGCTGCTGCATGTGGGTGGCTTCAGGAACATGAACCTCGAAAAAGTGCGCAAATCACAAAACGCGCACGGCCTGTCGGTCATCGAAGTCGAACTGAAAAACCAGCAGTGGCAGATGGTGCGACCCTCGCGCTACGCCCGCCGCCTTCCCATGAGCGCGCCTTTCAGCGTGGGCGGCCCGGCCGCTGGCCACCCGCTGATGCGCACGGCCGCCGACCCGCAAGGCCGCACCGTGCTGGGCACCCTGAACAACTGCGCCAGCAGCAAAACCCCATGGGGCACCTACCTGTCAGGGGAAGAAAACTTCGCCTTTTATTTTGGCGGAGCCGACAAGCCCACGCCCGACCAAAGCCGCTGGGGTGCCCGCAAGGATGGCCTCTACGCCTGGGACAAACACGATGCTCGCTTTGACCTCAAGCAAAACCCCAACGAATACCACCGCTTTGGCTGGGTCGTCGAACTCGATCCGATGGACCCCACCAGCACCCCCGTCAAACGCACCGCACTGGGCCGGGCCGCGCACGAAGGCGCCTGGGTGGGTGTCACAAAAGATGGCCGCGCCGTGGTCTATTCGGGCGAAGACGCGCGCTTTGAATACATCTACAAATTTGTCAGCCGCGACAAAATCGCACCCGCTGGCAACGGCCTGACACAGGCGCAAGCCAACCGCGAACTGCTGGACCACGGCACCTTGTACGTGGCCCGCTTTGATGCCGATGGTCGGGGCCAGTGGTTACCGCTGGTGCATGGCCAAAGTCCGCTGACGGCCGCCAACGGCTTTGCCGACCAGGGAGAAGTCCTCATCAAGGCCCGACAAGCCAGCGACCTGCTCGGCGGCACCAAGATGGACCGCCCCGAATGGCTGACCATCGACCCGGACAGCGGCTGGGTCTATTGCACCTTGACCAACAACAGCCAGCGCGGCGAGGCTGGCAAGCCGGGCGTGGATGCGGCCAACCCGCGCGCCAACAACGTCATGGGCCAGATCATCCGCTGGAAAGACGAAGGCGACTTTGACGGCCGCCGCTTCGAATGGAATCTCCTGGCGCTGGCGGGCGACCCCGCCAACGAACGCGCCGAAGCCAAGGGCAACATCCGGGGCGACATTTACGCTTGCCCCGACGGCATCGCGTTTGACCAGCGCGGCGTGCTGTGGATACAAACCGACGCCCACGCCACCCAAATGTACAAAGGCGAGTTGGCCCGCGTGGGCAATAACCAGATGCTGGCCTGCGATCCGGTCACCGGCGAAACCCGCCGCTTTTTGACCGGTCCCACCAACTGCGAAGTCACCGGCGTTGACCTGACCCCAGACGGCACCACGATGTTCATCAGCATCCAGCACCCCGGCGAAACCCCCAGCGACCGCAGCGACCCGACCCAGCCCGACAAATACTCCAACTGGCCCGACTACGCAGCGGGCGGCCGTCCACGCTCATCCACGGTGGCTATTCGAAAAAAAGATGGCGGCGTGATCGGCACCTGATGCTTGGAAATTCGGCCTGAGCCCCCAGGCCTGGCACGAATGTCGCTTTGCAATGTAGCGGTCTCCGTGCCCATTAGAGTCGCCTTTGAAGGTCAGCGGTCCCGGTGAATCCACTGGTAGATCAGAACCGGCAGCATCAACGCCACTCCCAGCAAACTGATTTTCAGGCCGGGCGCAATCAGGCAAAGGGCACCGATGGTGCACAGGGCGCGTTCCCAACGCTTCATCACAGTCATCAGGTAACCACTGAGCGCCGCAGCCAACGCCACAATGCCCAGCACACAGCCTGTGAAGGTGACGGCAAACTCGGCCCAAGTGAAGCCCTTGGCCACCAGCAACAAAGAAGGCGAAAACACGAACACAAAGGGCACCAGCGCTTTGGCCAGACCCAGGCGGAAGGCCATGTTGCCGGTCTTGAATGGGTCACCGCCGGCCATGCCCGCGGCCGCATAAGCGGCCAGCGCCACGGGCGGTGTGATGTCGGCCAGCACGCCGTAATAAAACACAAAGAAGTGCGCCACCAAAGGCTCCACACCCAGCTGCACCAAAGTGGGTGCGGCCACCGTGACCATGATGATGTAGTTGGCCGTGGTCGGGATGCCGCAGCCCATCAAGATGCAAACGATGCCTGTCATGAACAGCGCGGCCAAGAGGGTCAAAGACTTGCTGTCGGCCATGAAGGCGGGCAACCAGTCCATCAAGAAAGCCGCGATCATCTGTGCCCATCCGGTGATG
This sequence comes from uncultured Burkholderiales bacterium, assembly GCA_903953985.1. Taxonomy (GTDB): domain Bacteria; phylum Pseudomonadota; class Gammaproteobacteria; order Burkholderiales; family Burkholderiaceae_C; genus Limnohabitans_A. The sequence goes on along the minus strand of CAJBLW010000144.1, from coordinate 1,374 downwards.
ATGAAGCTGATCTTGAAACCCACGCCTGTGAGCGTGACCACGCCAATCACAATGCCCACCGTGGCCGCCGCAGCGCCCACCGCGAGCGCATACTTGGCCCCGGTTTCAAAGGCCTCCAGCAGCACGGCATTGTCAATGCGCCCGACCAAGCCCAGCCACTTTTGACTGGCCCAAATCAGGGCCACGCCCAGCGCCAAAAAGCCCAGCTTGATGGTCTCGCCGTCGCTGCCCCAGTCCACAAACGCCACCAGCGCCAGCAGCACATGCAGCACCACCAGCAACAGCCAGTTGGTGCTACGGTTGCCCCAAACTGTGGTGCTCAGGCCCACGATCATGCAAGAGGTGATGCCAGTGAACGCCGCCAAATAAGGCGTGCGGCCCGAAACCAAAATGGCGATCAGCAAGACCAGCGGAATCAGCGTCGGCCAGCGCTGCTTGAAGGACTCGCGCAGCTTGGGCATTTCCTCTTCGGTCAGGCCGCGTAAGCCGTAGCGCTTGGCCTCGAAATGCACCTGCATGAACACGCCAAAAAAATGCATGAAGGCCGGCACAATGGCCGCAGCAACAATGGTCTGATACGACACATTCAAAAACTCGACCATCAAAAACGCCGCTGCGCCCAGCACGGGTGGCGTGATCTGCCCGCCGGTCGATGAAGCGGCTTCTACCGCACCCGCAAACTCGCGCTTGTAACCCACCCGGATCATGGCCGGGATGGTGAGCGAGCCCACCGTGACCGCATTGGCCACCGAAGAACCGCTGAGCGTGCCGAACATGGCCGAGCCAAACACGCTGACCTTGGCCGGGCCACCGGCGTAACGCCCAGCCACGGTGGAGGCGATGTCCAAAAACAACTGCCCCAAACCAATGCGCGTGGCCAGCACGCCAAACAGCACAAAGTGAAAAACATAAGTGGCCACCACGCCGACCGCCACGCCATAAATGCCCTGACTGGTCAGGTACTGGTGGTTGATCATCTGGCTCCAACTGGCGCCCGCGTGCTTGAGCAAACCCGGAAAATACGGCCCGGTCAGGGCATAAGCCGTGAAGCCCAACGCAATCAAAGGCAAGGGCCAGCCCATGGAGCGGCGGGTGGCTTCTAGCAAGGTGACAAACAGAACCGAGCCCATGACCACGTCGATCGTGTCCGGGTTGCCCACTCTGAAGGCCAGGTCGTCAAACACATAGGGGATGTACATGACGCTGGCCGCACAGGCCAGACCCAGCAACCAGTCGACCAGCGGCACACCGCCAATGCTCAGGCGTCTTTTGGACACGGTGCTGCTGGCGTCTGACTTGGTCGCCGCAAACACCAGAAAAATCAGCCCCAGCACAAAGGCCAGGTGCACACCCCGGTGTGTGGTCTCGCGCAGC
>CAJBLW010000143.1 GCA_903953985.1 uncultured Burkholderiales bacterium | reverse complement strand
GCCGCCATGAACCCCTGCCCTTGCGGCTATTTGGGCAGCCCCACACGCGCCTGCCGCTGCTCGCCCGACCAGGTCAGCCGTTACCAGGGCAAGCTGAGTGGCCCGCTGCTGGACCGTATTGACTTGCACATCGAAGTGCCCAGCCTGCCCGCGCCCGATTTGCTGAACGCCCCGCCCGGCGAAAGCACCGCAGCGATCGCCGCGCGCAGCCTGGCCGCCCGCGAACGCGCCCTGGCACGGCAAGGCTGCACCAATGCCGACCTGCAAGGCCAGGCCATCGACACCCAGTCGCGCCTGGACGACAGTGCCACGGCCTTGCTGCAAAAAGCCGCCGTCAAACTCGGCTGGAGCGGCCGCAGCGTGCACCGCAGCCTCAAAGTCGCCCGCACCATCGCCGACCTGGCGGGCAGCGACACGATCGCCGCCGCGCATGTGGCCGAGGCGGTGCAGTACCGGCGGGTGCTGAAGGAGACCTGAAGAATGAACCCCGATCTCAACTCTGCCGTCAATCCCAGCTACTGGTCTTTATGTAGTCGATAGATGCGCTGCGCGTTGTCACCTAACACGGCTTTTTTTTCTTCCATTGACAGCTTGGAAAGCACATCCAATGTCAACTTTCGCCATGCACTATAAGTGCCTGCTCTCTCCAACACAGGCCAATCGCTGCCCCAAAGCAACCTGTAAGGGCCCCAGATGGCGAGCAGTGCTTCACACCACGGACGCACCACGTCCACTGACTGACCTGTTGGGGCCTCGGTCCACAGGCCCGACATTTTGCAAACCACCCGCGCCGGATCTGTCAGCTGGGCCAATTGCGTCATGGCCTGCGCCCAGTTGCCCATCGCCGTCGTCTCTATTACAGGCTTGGCACCATGGTCCACCACCAACGTCAGATCAGGGTGGGATTGGGCAAGCGCCAAGATCCGGGACAAGTGAACGGGTGTGATAAGGGCATCGAACACCAGACCATAGCGCGCCATGGCAGACAGCACGGGCTGTATGGCGGGCTGCAAGATCCAGTCGGGATCACTCAGATCTTGCAACATGGGTCGCAGGCCTTTGAGCAAAGGCTGCTCGGCGAAAAATGCAACCTGCTGCACCGCATCCGGCGCCAACATGTCGATCCAGCCGACCACACCCAGGACAACGGGGTTGTCATGTGCTTGTTGCAACAAAAATTTTGTCTCTTCAACTGTGGGTGCCGCCTGCACCAGCAAGCCTCCACTCACATCCCAAGCTTGGGCTTGGTGCTGCCAGTCGACCACAGACACATCACGGTAAATAGGCGTCAAATCGGGCGTTAGCCAGCCATAGTCGCCACGCACCAGTTGCCAGCAATGAAAATGGGCATCAATCATGCCAATTCTTTCGCTATTGACGTTTTTCCGGGAATTGGAGCCTCAGCAGGAATCCAGCCTTCATGACGCAATTGTTGCCATAAATCAGAAGGGATGACTTCACGCTCGGCTTGCCGAGCAGTCTGCCACTGGGCGGCACTGCGCACACCCAACATGACGACCTGCGTGGCAGGGTGGGCCAGTGCGAACTGCAAGGCTGCTGCGGGCAAACTGACGCCATGTTGGTCGCACACTCTTTGAATACCCAAGGCCTTGTCCACCCAGACTTGCGCCGCGGGTGCGTAATTAAAGTTAACGGGCATATCTGCCGTCACACGCGTGGCCAGGATGCCTGAGTTGAACACCCCGCCCAGCGCCAACGCCACCTGACGAGTGACCAGTTTCGGCATGAGCATGGGCAAGGCCACCTGATCAAGCAAGGTGTAGCGCCCGGCCAGCATGAGCACATCCAGGTCGGCGTGGCGCAAGACCTGCTCGACGATTTCATGGTCGTTCACCCCCAGACCGACATGGCCCAGCAGGCCTGATTGCTTCAGCCTAAATAGCTCAGGCAATGCTTCATCAAGCACCTGGCGCAGCACAGCGTCTGCCTGTGGGCCATGCGTTGCAGCGTCGATGTCGTGGAGGTAAACCGCATCAAGTTGGGCCAATCCTAGTCGCTGCAGACTGTCTTCCACACTTCGGCGCACGCCACTGACGGACAAGTCCCAATGCTGTACAAATGGAAGCGTGTCCACATAACCGTGTTGTACGTGCGGTACCTGGGCCTGAGGCGTGAGTAAACGACCCACTTTGCTGGACAGCCGCAAGCTACTGCGGGAGTGACAGCGCAATGCGTCGCCCAGGCGTCGTTCGGACAGGCCATGCCCGTAATGCGGCGCTGTGTCGAAGCTGCGACAACCGTCGGCCCATGCGGTGTCAACCACTGCGCGCGCCTGCGCATCCGCTAAGGATTCAAACAAATTGCCCAGTGGCGCGCCGCCCAATCCCAAGCGCGCACCGTCGACACAAGGCAAAAAAGCAGGTGTTTTCATAAACTTTGATGACCAGACAATTCAACGATCCTAGAGCGCAAAACATCCGCTGACCAGTGCTGTGGGCTAAACACCCAAACACGGGTAATCACGGATAGATCACCATCCCACCATCGCTAACATGTTAGTCGTTCATGCTTAAAAATATCTCCCCGCTTCTGACCCCGCAACTGCTGTTTGGCCTGGCGAAGCTGGGACATGGCGACGACGTGGCGCTGGTCGATGCCAACTTCCCTGCCGAACGCATTGCCCAGCAAGCCCATGCTCAGCTGGTACAACTGCCAGGCTTGACCACCACGCAAGTGCTTCAGGCGGTACTCAGCGTGTTGCCACTGGACAGCTTCGACAGCCCCTGCACATGGACCATGCAAGTGGTGGGTGATACGCAGGCGGTACCGATACCAGTGACCGAATTCAGACAAGCGATGCAAGATGAAGGTGAAGCCGCACCGGGCAGCCTAGAGCGTTTCGCGTTTTACGAACAGGCCAGCTCGGCACGGCTGGTGGTCCAAACTGGCGACCTGCGCAAATACGCCAACATCCTGCTGCGCAAGGGTGTCATTTCGACCGATTGACACCATGACCACCTCGTCCAACCCCCAGACCTTGCGCGCCCGCGCTTATGAAAATTTTCGCCAACAAATTTTGCAGGCCAATGTCCAGCCAGGTCAGTTCGTTTCGCAACGCGAGCTTATGCAATTGCTCGATATGCCGTTGGGTGCGGTACGCGAGTTGATACCGCGCCTAGAGGCCGAGGGACTGCTGCGCACCGTCCCGCAGCGCGGCCTGCAAATTGCGCATGTGGACCTGAAGTTGATACACAACGCATTCCAATTGCGCGTCATGCTCGAACGAGAAGCCGCGCTGCATTTTGTGCAGTCGGTCGGTGATGCGGAATTGACCCGTATCGAACAAGCACACCTGAACATCGTGCAACGCGCCGAGCAAGGCCCTATCACCGATGAACTGTTGACCGACGCCACCTCGGTGGATTGGGGCTTGCATGACCTCATGATCGATACGCTGGGCAATGACCTGATTTCGCAAACCTACCGCATCAACAGCCTGCGTGTGCGCTTGATACATCTGGAGCGCTCGACCTTGTCGGCTGAAGTTTTACTGCCCGCCATGCAGGAACACCTCAACCTGATTGCTGCGCTCAAATTGCGTGACCCCGTAGCGGTGGCCGAGCAAGTGGCCTTTCACATCCGCAGTGCCCACCAACGGGTTCTGGGGCAAGACCAACGCGTGCTCTCAACCTCCACCAGGATAGACAGCCCTGCACACGCTTGTGTCGCCGCTCCTATCCTCACCCTCACGGAGTTCACTTGACCCCCTCGATCACCAACAGCCAAAATGGCTTTCAAGGCATCTGGCCCGCCATGCTCACGCCACTCGATGCTCAAATGAACATCGACCACCCTAAACTGGCCGCGCACGCCTTGTCACTGATCCGCGATGGATGCGGTGGCGTCACGATTTTTGGCACCACTGGCGAAGGCCCTTCATTCTCTTTGCAAGAGCGCAAGCAAGCAGTTGAACAACTGATCGCTAATGGTGTACCCGCCGAGCGCATCATGGTCTCCACCAGCTGCGCCGCCATCATCGAGACGCTGGAACTCACCCGTCATGCGGTGAACTTGGGCGTACACGGCTGCTTGGTGCTGCCACCCTTCTTTTTCAAAGGCGTCAGCGATGAAGGCATCCTCAACGGCTATGCCCAAATCATCGAAGGCGTCAACAAGAAAGATTGGCGCCTTTACCTCTACCACATCCCCCAGGTTATCGGGGTCAACCTGTCACACGGCGTGATTGCCGAATTGATCAAGCGCTACCCCAGCATCATCGCGGGCATCAAGGACAGCAGCTGTGACCGGGCGCATTCGGTCGCCCTGGCACAAGCCTTCATGCCGCCGCTAACGGTCTATGTCGGCTTTGAGCCTGACCTGCCCACTATGGGACCGATGGGCAGCACAGGCGCGATCAGCGGACTGGCCAACTTCTTGCCACGCATCGTGCACCGCATGGTGCTCGAACCCACAGCATCCAGCACGGTGCAGGATGCACAACGGGTGCAAACCATTTTGGATTTGCTCAAACCCCATTCGCTGATGCCCGCCCTCAAAAGCGTGATGGCCACCTTGCACAACGACAACACCTGGTTGCGCGTGCGTCCCCCATTGGTGGCCATGACGCCCGAGGCTCACGCAGCCTTTGCCCAACAAGTGCAACAGTTCAACATTGACGCCACGCGCGAATAAGCCGTTTCACACCTTCCATTTCACCCACCACCACTCAAGGAGACAAGCATGAAAACCACATCCACTTTGCGTCGCGGCCTGTTGGCCGCCAGCGTTTCGGCGCTGGCCATAAGCAGCATGCTCGGCGTGAGCACACAAGCCTTGGCGCAAGCCAAAATCCCCATGCGCATTTCCACGCCCGCCGTGCCCGACGACTGGCACGCCAAGATGTGGACCGTGTTCAAGGACTCGCTGGACAAATCCTCACCCAATCAGTTTGACACCCAAATCAACCTGAATGCCTCCTTGTTCAAGCAGGGCACCGAACCTGCTGCCATGGCCCGTGGCAACCTAGAGCTGTCGGCCATTTCGGCATTTGACATGGCCAAACTGGTGCCCGAGTTCTCGATCTTTACTGCGGGTTATGTGGTGCGCGACCCCGCACACCAGCAAAAGGTGTTCAACGGCCCCATCGGTGAAGGTCTGTTCAAAACCGTCTCCGAAAAAATGGATGTGACCATTTTGTCGACCGCCTACCTGGGCACCCGGCAAGTGAACTTACGTGAAACGCGAAACGTCAAGACGCCAGCCGACCTGAAAGGCATCAAGCTGCGCATGCCCGGCACCAAAGAATGGTTGTTCCTGGGAGAAGCCTTGGGCGCCACGGCCACACCCCTGGCCTTTGGCGAGGTCTATCTGGGCCTGAAAACCGGCACCATCGACGGTCAGGACAACCCACTGCCCACCGTGCGTGCGGCCAAGTTCTATGAGGTCACCAAACAACTGGTACTGACCAACCATTTGGTAGACAGCATCTTCATTGCGATCGCCAATAAGACCTGGAACGCCTTGACGCCCGCGCAAAAACAAAACGTCAAAGCCGCTGCGCAAGCTGCCGCCCAATTCAACAACGAGAACCGCATCAAGGAAGAGGGCCAAATTGTGGACTTCTTCAAGCAACAAGGTTTGCAAGTGACCACGCCCGATCTGGAAGCTTTCCGCAAGTCGGTGCAGGACACCTATGCCAAGTCGGACTACGCCAAAGTTTGGCCAGCCGGCATGCTTGAACGCATCAACAACACGCGCTGAACATGCGTGGGTTCAAAAAAGCCGCCGACACGTTCGGCGGCCTTGTTTTTCTCAGCCTCTTCCTGACCTTTTTGGTCCAGATAACGGCCCGCTTCGGCTTCAACAAGCCGCTGCCTTGGTCAGACGAACTGGCCGTGATCCTTTACCTGTGGGTCATCTTGTGGGCTGCCGCCTTCATGGTGCCCGAACGCGAGCAGGTGGTTTTTGATCTGCTTTGGAACAGCGTGGGCACCGGCACCCGCCGCTTGATGCGCATCGCAGGCAACCTCATGATCGGCGGCCTGGCCCTGGTGGCCATTCCCGCCAGCTGGGACTATGTGCACTTCATGGCGCGCGAGTCATCGCCTGTGCTGGACATTTCATTCCAGTGGATTTTTTTGCCGTTTGTGCTGTTGCTGGCGGCGCTGGTCGTTCGCAGCAGTTGGAACATCTGGCAGGCGATCAAAGGGCAGGGCCTTGAAGCCCAGGGACTTCCGACATGAGTTTAGCTTTGTGGGCCCTAGTGGGCGTGGTGGTGTCCGGCATGCTGCTGCGCATGCCGATCGGTTTTTCAATGCTCATGGCCGGAGTGGCCTACCTGCTGGTCAAAGGGCAAGACCTGGGTCTGGTGGCAGAACAAGTGAGCAACGGTCTGTACAACAGCTATGTGCTGCTGGCGGTGCCGCTGTTTGTGTTTGCTGCCAACATCATGAATGCAGGCACGGTGAGTGAACGTATTTTTGACTTTTGCCGCATCCTGGTGGGTCGCATGCGCGGTGGCCTGGCGCAGGTGGACATTTTGGTGAGCGTGATCTTCTCGGGCATGAGCGGCAGTGCCATTGCCGATGCGGCTGGGCCGGGCTTGGTCACCATCAAGCAAATGCTCAAAAAACCGGAGTACACACCCGGCTTCGCCGGTGCCGTGGTGGTGGCCAGCGCCACGCTTGGTCCCATCATCCCGCCGTCGATACCGATGGTAATTTATGCGCTGGTTTCCGGTGCCTCGGTTGGTGCGCTGTTTCTGGGTGGCGTGATACCCGGTGTCTGCATGACCATCCTCATGATGACCGTGGTGCACTTCATTGCGCGCAAACGCAACATGCCGCGCGAAGAACCCATCCCGCTCAAGGAGTGGCCGACCATCCTGTTTCGTGGTGCATTGCCCTTGTCCATGCCCATTGTCTTGTTGGGCGGCATTTACTCAGGTGCGTTCACCCCAACTGAGGCCGCTGCCGTGGCCGCCTTGCATGCGCTGGTTTTGGCGGCCTTTGTATTCCGTGCTCTGAGCTGGAGGGCGTTTTGGGGCGTGGTGCTCGAATCAACCCGCTCCAGTGCAGTCATCACCATCATCTTGGCTGGCTCTTTCATACTGAACTACGCCTTCACCGCCGAGGGTATTCCACAAGCCATGGCCGCTTGGGTGGACACCCTGCAATTGAGTCGGCTGCAATTTTTGTTCATGGTCAATGCGCTGTTCCTGATTCTGGGCTGTTTTTTGGATGTGTCGGTATTGCTGCTGGTGTTCGTTCCCATGCTGCTGCCTGCCGCCAAGCTGCTGGGGGTAGACCTGGTGCACTTTGGCGTGCTGGTCGTGCTCAACATGATGATCGGTCTGATCCATCCGCCGTTTGGCATGCTGTTGTTTGTGATCAAGGCACTGACTGGCATCCCGATTGGCGACATGATGCGTGAAGGCTGGCCCTTCTTGGTCATGCTGCTGGGCTTGCTGGTGGCCATCACCCTTTTCCCTCAAATCGTGTTGTGGTTGCCACAAACCATGGGCTACGGAACACCCGGAGCCAGCTGATGACGATCGATGTGGTCTGCGTGGCCAGCTGGAATGTGGACCTGATCGCCCACATTCCACAGCCACTGCAACGCGGTGAAACCCAGCTGGCCCACGGCTTTGAGCGCCTGCCTGGTGGCAAAGGCAGCAATGCCGCCATTGCTGCAGCTCGCCAGGGCGCGTCGGTGGGCCTGATTGCCCGCATAGGCGGTGACGACTTCGGCCAAATGGGCCTGGACCTGTGGTCCCGCGAGGGCATTGCCAGCCAGCATGTTGTGCGTGGCGAAGGGGAGGTCAACGGCACGGCCCTGATTCTGGTTTATGAGGACGGTGATAACTCGATCGCCGTTTACCCCGGTGCTGGCGCGGGCCTGACGGCTGGCCATGTACACGCGGCCAGCGCCATGCTGACCCAGGCCCGCGTGGTGATGGCGTCTTGCGAAGTGCCTTTGGCCGCCACCCAGGCGGCTTTTGAAATCGCCCGAAAGCACGGCGTGCTGACGCTTTTGAACCCGGCCCCGGCCATGCCCCTGCCCGATGCACTGTGGCCGCTGGTGGATGTGCTCACGCCCAATGAGGGGGAGTTGTTGATGTTGGCCGGGGCTGAGGATGTGGACACAGCTGCCCAAATATTGCTGTCCAAAGGCGCTGGCGCTGTCGTCGTCACGCTGGGTGAGCGGGGTTGTGCTTTGTTCCGGCCAAATTCACAGGCTTTGTACCTTCCGGGGCACCCCATGGAAGTGATCGACACGATTGGTGCTGGTGACACGTTTACCGGGTCGCTCGGCGCCGCTTTGGCTCAAAAGACCCCATGGCCCGAATCTTTGCAATGGGCCAATGCTGCGGCAGCATTGTCCACGCAGGCCCATGGTGCAGTAACAGCCATGCCAACCCGAGCACATGTTCAAAATTTGCTGCGCCCCAAACCGAGGGCATGACCTGGCGTTCGCATCGATAATGCCCTGATGCGTTTTTTGTGGCTCCCACCTCAACCGGCCATGGGGCCTTTCAGCTTCTGGCTTTCCCTGCCCCAGCTCATCTCATGGGGCAGTGTTTTTTACACCTTTTCGCTGTTGATGACGCCACTCGAAGCCGAGCTGGGCATGACACGCGCCGAATCGTCTCTGGCCTTCAGTTTGGCGCTGCTGGCCGAAGGTTTGATGGCCTATGGGGTGGGGCGCTGGATCGATGCAGGGCGCGAGCGCTGGGTTATGACGCTGGGCTCGTTGTGGATTGGCGTGGGCTTGGTGGGCCACAGTTTCGTCACCACGGTGGCGGGGTTTTATGCCGCCTGGATCTGGCTGGGCCTGGGCACGGCGGCCACGTTTTACACCCCCGCCTTTGCCGTGGTCACACGCCGTTTTCCGCAGGATTTTCGGCGCGCCATCATCACGCTCACGTTTTTGGGCGGGCTGGCCAGCACGGTGTTCATTCCGTTGTTTGCTTGGTGGATGGATCTGTGGGGTTGGCGCCAGGCCCTGTGGGCGTTGGCCGCATTGCAGTTTTTAATTTGTGCGCCACTCCACGCCTGGTTGCTGCAAGGCGCGCCGCTCAAAGTGCTCGAGACCACTTCGCACGACGCAGTGAAACCGGCTTCGGTGCGCGAACACCTGCGCCACGCGCCGTTTTGGCTGCTGGCGCTGTTCATGGTGCTGATGATGTCGGTCACCTCAGCCTTGCCTGCGCACATGATCGCCTTGCTGCAAGAGTCGGGCTTGTCTCCGGCCTGGGTGATCGCCATCCCGGCGGCCATCGGGGTGATTCAGGTGCTGGGGCGCTTGGTGCTGATTGTGTTTGAGCGTTATTGGGATGTGCACGCCGCTAACCGCTGGATTCCCACGCTGATTCCGGCGGGTGTGTTGGCTTTGCTAATTGGCGGGCTCAGCCCTCTCGCCTCGCTGGTGTTTGTGCTGCTGTATGGCTTGGGCAATGGCATGAACACCATTGTCAAGGGCACGGCCATGGCGCAATACGTCAGCCGCCAGCATGTTGGGCAGCTCAATGGCCTGCTGGGCCTGCCGATTTCGCTGGCCCGCGCCGCTGCCCCCTTGACCCTGGGCCTGCTGTGGTCGCCCGAGCACGGCTACACCTTGGCGCTGTGGTGGCTGTTGTTGGCGAGCTTGCTGGGCACAGCCGCGCTGTGGGCGGCACAAAGGTATGCCCGTGCCGCACAGCACTGAACCGTGCATCCGGATGGTCTTATATCTACACAGGCATATATAACCAACTAAAAAATCGTTCCCATGTCTGAAGGGGCTGACCACAATCTCTTCATCTTTCGATTTCACTCTTTCAGGAAACAACCCCATGAAACACTTCTCTGCTTTGGCCATGGCTTTGACGGTTGCGAGCTTCAGCGCCAGCGCCCTGGCATCCCAGCCCCTGCTCAGCTCAGCCGAGTTGCAAGCCAAATTGTCCGATGCGAACGTGCGCGTGATCGACATCCGCGACCCCAAGTCGTATGCCGCCAACCACATCCCCGGCGCACTGAATGCACCCTATGGCACCTGGCGCGGCCCAGCCAGTAATCCCGGCGAATTGCCCGCCCTGCCCAAGCTGACCACCTTGGTGCAAAGTCTGGGCCTGTCCCCCAGCACCCACGCGGTGATTGTGTCGAGCGGTGCGGATGCCACCGACTTTGGGGCTTCGGCCCGGGTTTACTGGACGCTCAAGGTGTTGGGCCTGAAAGACCTGTCGGTGCTCAATGGCGGCCTGAAAGCCTGGACCACGGCGGGCCTGCCGCAAAACAACGCGGCCGTGAAAGTCGCGGCCAGCAACTTCCAGCCGCAAATTGACAAGAGCCTGGTCGCCACCAAAGAAGAGCTGGTGGCCCGCGTGAAGTCGGGCGATGCCGCCTTGATCGACGCCCGCCCGGCCGATTTCTTCAAAGGCGACACCCGCCACGTGGCCGCCAGCGTGCCCGGCACCTTGCAAGGCGCGGTGAACGTGGAGCACGACAAATGGTTTGCCCCCGGCACCTCCACCTTTGTGAGCACCGACCAAGCCCAGAAAGTGGCCGCCACCAGCGCCATCGACCCAGCCAAAGAGACCGTGTCCTTTTGCAACACCGGCCACTGGGCGGCCACCAACTGGTTTGCCATGTCCGAAGTGCTGGGCCAGAAAAACGTGAAACTCTATGCAGGCTCCATGGTGGAGTGGTCCAAAGACCCCAGCGGCCTTCCCATGGCCAACGTGCCCAGCCGCCCCAAGCAGCTCTTGATCGACGCCAAGTTCTGGGCCGAGAAAACCTTCAAATAAATTCAGGACATGAAACGCCTTCCTTTGGCGGCCTTGCTGGCCGCCTTTTTCGTCTTTTTAGCGCTGTCCGTGTCCATCCGCCAAGCCGTGCTGATGGGGGTGGGCGTGGGCATGGGCGCAGCTTTGGCAGGGGCTCGCTTTGGGTTCACCACCGGCTGGCGACAACTCATTGAACAACGCAACCCGCAAGGGGTGACCGGCCAGGTGCTGTTGCTGACCCTGGCCAGCTTGGCAGCCCTGCCGCTGCTGGGGCAATTTTCTGAACTGCACGCGGCCCTGGGCCCACCCAGCGTGAGCTTGCTGGTCGGCGCTTTCGTGTTCGGGCTGACCATGCAGATTGCCGACGGCTGCGGCTCGGGCAGTTTGTACAAGGCGGGCCTGGGTGTGCCACTCAACATGGGCATCTTGCCGCTGTTTGCCTTGGGCAGTTTTTTGGGCTCAGTGCACTTGGACAGTTGGCTGTCATTGGGCCAAATGGCACCTGTCAGCTTCTCCGCGAGTTTGGGTACGGGCGGCGCTTTGGCCTTGACCTTGGCCCTTCTGGCCGCCGTGCTGGTGGCCGTGCGCCTGTGGGTGGGCGCGGGCCAAAGCTGGTTCGACAAACGCTGGGTCTGGGGCGCAGTGGCGCTCGCCGTTTTGGCCACTTTGAATTTGTTACTGGCCGGTCAGCCTTGGGGCGTGGTGTACGGCTTTGGCCTGTGGGCCGCCAAGGTGTCGGTGGCGCTGGGCGCTTTTGACCCCGCGGCCAACGCTTTTTGGGGCCAGGCGGGCAACGCCCAGCGCCTGACGCAAACCGTGTTCATGGACGTGACCACCATCACCAACATCGGCATCTTGGGCGGCGCGCTGTGGGTCTCGGCCAAGGCCCCGGCTAACAGCAAACCCCTCACCACGCAGCAATGGGTGATTGGCTTGGTGGCCGGTTTCATCATGGGCTACAGCTCACGCCTGGCCTTTGGCTGCAACATCGGCGCCATGCTCAGCGGCATCTCCACCGGCAGCTTGCACGGCTGGCTGTGGGTGCCCCTGGCCTTTGCGGGCACGCTCATTGGCGTGCGCGTGCGCCGCCATTACCAATTCTAAAAGAGGCCGCATGACCAGCACTCACCAACTGCAAGTGGTTTTCTGGATGACACTGGCCGCCTTTTTGAGCTGGGACTTCATGGTCTCGGCCCCGGTGGACCTGCGCAACGAACCCCCGCTCATCGCAGCGGGTTCTGGCCAAGCCACCAATGGCGGGCATTGTTCGATGGCAAAGTGAGTGCGGGGCTTTCGGCGGTATTTTGGCTGACACCCCAAGCAATCTTTGTGATACCTCACGCGTCCAATTGACCAACTTGACCGATTTGGACTGACCAAGGCCGGGTGGCCTGCCCCTGTCAGCACACATGAACGCATGCGAACACATGAAAACCCTCGTGCGTAAAGATTCATGTTCACATCAAACTGTTATTTTTTGATGACACTGTTTTAGCATGTCGGCATGAGGTCAGGCCAACCGCCCATCCGGACGGCCCTGACTGTTCACATCAGGAACTTGCCAGGAACATCTACATTTTTTTGTTACTCTTGTTGGGTGCTGTATTTGGTCTATCGACGTACTCTTACAGGCACATCTTCAGCGAAGGGCATCAACAGGTCGAGACAGCCAAAGGTGGCGCCAAACTGGGCAGCCGCGTGTTGTCGGCCATGGTCTGCACTTTCTTGTGGCCCACCATGGTGCTCACGGGTCTCAACTCAGCCCGGATACTGGCCAAGCGCTGAGACTTGGCCCTGATCTGTCTGCCTCGTTGATCGGCATTCAGCTGGAGCCGTCAGTGAAGTTTTTGACCCTGTCAGGTCATGCAACTCGCACAGAGTCTTGTCCGAAATCACTCGATGGTGATTTTTCGTTCCTTGACCACGCGACCCCACAGGTTGATTTGTTGCTCAATGAATGTTCTGGCTTGTTCGGGGGAGCTTTTTTGCAGCTCGCCGCCCAGTTGTGCCACACGCGCTTTGACCTCCGGCGCATCTAAAGCTTGCTGAAATGCTGCTGCCAGTTTTTTCATCACAGGTTCTGGTGTGTTGGCTGGCGCAAATACCGCATTCCATTCGTAAATTTCTGTGCCTTTCAGGCCGGATTCACTCAGAGTGGGCACATCGGGCAGGATGGTAGAGCGCTTGTCCGAAGTCACGGCCAAGGCTTTCAATTTGCCCGATTGAACGTGCTGCAAAGTGGAAGCCAGGTTGCCAAAGAAAAGTGGCACTTGTCCGCCGATCACATCGTTGAGTGCTGGGCCACCCCCTTTGTAGGGGACATGAATCATGTCCACTTTAGCAGCGGATTCAAACAATGCGCCCGCCAAATGTTGTGCGGAGCCATTGCCCGATGATGCATAGGACACGGCATCCTTGCTTTTGCGTGCAGCTGCTGTGAGTTCTGACATGTTCTTCGCCGGGAAATTGGCGTTGACCAAGACCACATTCGGGAACAAGGCCACCACACCTATAGGCTGAAAAGCCTTCAGACTGTCATAAGGCAGCTTGGGATACAGCGAAGGGTTGACAGAAAACGATGAGGCATCCAGCATCAAGGTGTAGCCATCCGGGTTGGCCTTGGCAACAGCGGCTGCACCAATTTGCCCGCTTGCGCCAGGCCTGTTTTCGACCACGATCGTTTGGCCAAGTGCTTCACCCATCTTGGGTGCAATCAGTCTGGCCATGGCATCTGCGCCACCGCCTGGTGGATAAGTCACCACCAAAGTGATCGGTTTGGTGGGGTAAGCCGTTTGTGCAAAACCAGATGTCACTGTCCCGCAGAGTGCAGATGTGACAAGCGCAATCCAGCTGATGGATTGGAGTCGGGAAGAACCATTCATGAAATATCTCCTAGGAAGTTGTTATTGCACCTGT
>CAJBLW010000142.1 GCA_903953985.1 uncultured Burkholderiales bacterium | reverse complement strand
TGGAAGTCACGCTAAGCGAGGACCTGGTCTTGGCGGATTACGACGTCAACTTTCGTCGCATGTTTGGCGATGAACGCATGAACGCCGCCACTGGCTCGGTCGATGGCAGCGTGCGCTTTCATGGCCTCACGCCTACCAGCTTGCAGTTGGACGGCTTGGACCGGCATCAGCGCTTGCTCGACAGCTACAAAAAACTGCACGCGGCGCGGGCGCGTGTGGCCGCGAAGCAGGCCTTGGTGTGAATCTGCCAAGCGGGTATTCGCCAGCAGGATCACAGCGCCAAACTTGGCTTTAACACAGGTGCATTTTTTAGGAAGTCTTGGCTTTGACCCTGACCCCGCCGATCACTCCCACCGCCAGGAATGCAATGCCCGCCAGCGTAAGCGGTTCAGGCCACTGGCCGCGCAGCCAAAATGTATAGGCCAGGGCTGCCAGAGTTTCGAACACGATGAGCTGTCCGGCCAGGGCGGTGGGCAGGCGTACGCTGGCGGCGTTCCAGCACAGGGTGCCCAGCCATGAGGCGAACAGGCCGATGGCCACCATGAGGCCGATAAATTCCAGCGGGCGAGGGCCGAGTGGCATGGGCAGCGGGTCGTGCGTGGCGCTGCTCCACAGCCAGAACGCTGCATAGCCCAGCAAGGCCAGGGGCAGTGTGGCCAGGCCTTGCGCTGTGGCCCACACGCGGGGGTTGCGATCGGGGTGGCCTCGCAGCCAGTCTGCGTTTTTGAGGGGGTACCAAGTCCAGCAGACCACTGCGCCCACGGCCAGCGCCGCACCGGTGATGTAGCGGCCCGTGTCGCCCTGCGGGTTTTGCAGCAGGGCGGTCCATTCGACATGATTGACACAAGCGATGCCGAGCAATATCAGCGCCAAGGGCGGAGCCAGTTTGAGCCACGGAAAACGCCCGTCGCGCTGGTGGTTGAGCAAGTTGGCTGCGATGGCGATGACGACGGGCAGTGTGCCGATGATCATGGTGGGTAGCGCGCCGCCCGCACGCTGGATGGCGCTGGACAGGAACAGGTAATACAGCACGTTGCCAATGGCAGCGAGTTTCAGCGCGGCCAACCAGTCGGCGCGGGTCAAGCGCTTGATTCCGACGAGGTCCACATAGGCCAGGGGCAGCGCGATGAGGCCAAAGGCCAGATACCGGCCAAAGGTGTGCAGCGCAGCGGGGTATTCGGGCAGCAGCAGCGGGCCGACAAACACCAGGCCCCACATGAGACCTGCGGCCAAAGCGAACAGGATGCCGGTCAGCATGCTGCGGCTCTGAGCGGGTGGTGACCAAGGGCGCAGTGTGCTATGAAGAATGTCATGCTGCGCATTATCCTTGCGCCCCCAGCACCATGGTGCCCGTCTCAGGGCGAAAGCCAGGTCTTTTGAAACCGACCTTGCGGGTCGTGGTCTTGGGTTTGTTTGGTGGGGTTAAAGCGTCGGCCCACACGCGGGTCGGTGCCTCGGCCGCTCACGTACAACCAGTTGCCTTGGTTGCTGCTGACATCAAAGTCCACCAGCTGCGATTCGAACCAAGCCGCGCCTGCGCGCCAGTCACAAGACAGGTCGTGCACCAAAAAGCTCGCCACGATCTGGCGCATGCGGTTGGAGGTGAAACCCGTGGCGGCCAACTCGCGCATGCCCGCGTCCACAATCGGCTCGCCCGTTTGGCCATCGCACCAGCGCTGAAAGTCTTTGGGAAAATGCGAGGGCTTGGGCAAGTTCGACAAGCCCCGTGATGCATAAAGTTGCGGGCCGTGTTGCAGGTGCAGCATGCGGAAGTTGTCGCGCCACAGCAGCTCAAACCAGAGCCAATAGGTGCCATCGTTGCTGCCTTGTTCTTCTTCGTAGGCATGGAGGTCTGCCCAAATGCGGCGTGCCGACACCGCGCCCGTGGCCAACCACGGTGACCAGTGGCTGCTGGTGTGCTGGCCCTGCAGGGCGTTGCGGGTTTGTTTGTAGCGATCGGGCCAAGGCGGGGTGAGGTAGCTTTGCAGGTGCGCCAAGGCGCTGGTCTCCCCACCCCGGTAGGGGGCTTGGGTGTACGGAAAATTCGAACGCGCGTGCGCGTCGTCTTCGGTGTGGGCTTGCAGAAGCGTGAACGCGTTGTCTGTCCAGCCGGGCACGGTGATCAAGACCTCATTGGGCGGGGTGGGCAAGTGTGTGGGTGCTGGCAAGGGTGCCAAAGGCTGGAGCCGATTTGACTCGATGCGCTGGCGAAACTCGGTGAAGACCTGCGGCATGTTTTCGGCCGCAAAGGGCAAGGCGTCGGGTTCGATCAGGCTCGATTGCCACAGGGTTTTGACGGTGAGGCCCGCGTTGATCAGCGCTTGCACTTGCGCCTCTTCTTCGGGTGCGGCGATGTCTTCGCAAAACACGGTGTCCGCGCCCACTTGGCGTGCCCAGGCGGGCAGAACATCGGCCACGGGGCCGTGCAGTAAAACCAGGCGCTGGCCCAAAGCCCCCAGCGCTTTTTGCAGGTCTTGCAGGGTGTCGGCCACAAAGCGCCTGCGGTGCGGGCCCATGCGGCGAAAGCCCCAGGCGGTGGGCGCGTCTTGCACAGGTTCGTGCACATAGACCAGTAGCAGGGCTTGGTCATTGGCCTGCGCGTGCTCAACGGCTTGCTTCAAGGCGCGTTGGTCGTGCAGGCGCAAGTCGCATCGAAACCAGAAAACGGTGGTACGCATGTGTTTAAAAATCAAAGCCCAGTTGGGCGCTTGGTGGGGTGTTGGCTGAAGAGGACTTGGCCGATTTTCGGCGGTTGGTCTTGGGGGTGTCGCTGTCGCGGGTGAACACGTCGCGTTGGTGGCCAGTGCCATGTTTTCGCGAAGCGTGTTTCTCGACGATGGCTTTTTTGCCCGCTTTCACACCGGGTTCGGCCCGGCGCTCGTGCAGTGCGGCTTTGGACTTTCGCGTGGCTTCGGCCAAGTCCACCACGGGCAGAGGAATGTCGGCATCCGGTCCGCTGCCCACCGTCAGGCCGCAGTGGCGTTGCACCTCGGGCGGCATCAACCAAGGCTCGAACAACCAAGTGTCGGGCACGCGCCGCATGTGCGGCAACCAACGGCGCACAAAGATGCCTTTGGGGTCGTGGTCTTG
>CAJBLW010000141.1 GCA_903953985.1 uncultured Burkholderiales bacterium | reverse complement strand
GCTGCTGCAGGGTGTCGCCATGGTCCTGAGCCAACTCAGGCGCAGCCGATTCCAACGCTTGTGGACAAACGGGTAACTGGCCTAGCAAAACATTGACTTGGGTCATGTTTTGAAGATACGACAGCCTGCTCCTTCAAACCTTGATGTACATCAAGCGCTCCCGTTTGCCGCTCTTTTAAGCTGGGTTTTTGTCATTTTTAACAGGAGCACCTCATGTACAAACGCATCCTTGTGGCCACCGACGGCTCCACCTTGTCCAAAAAAGCCGTGACCAGCGCCATTGCACTGGCGGCCACCTGTGGCGCAGAATTGATTGCCATCAAAGTGGTGCCGCGCTACCCGCAGGCCTACTTTGAAGGCAGCATCCCACTGTCCAGCGATGAAATTTCCCGCGTGGAAAGCCAGTGGACCGAAGCCGCTCAGATCCAATTGGCCGCAGTCGAAAAAAACGCCAAGGCCAAAGCCGTCAGCACCAAAGCCATCACCGTCAAATCCGACGTCGTTTCTGACGCCATCATTGCGGCGGCCAAAAAACACAAAGTCGACCTGATCGTCATGGCGTCACACGGGCGCAAAGGCATCAAACGGCTGCTGCTGGGCAGCGAAACCCAGCAGGTGCTGACCCACTCGCACATCCCGGTGTTGGTGCTGCGCTGAGGGGTGACAGCGGGTGCGAAGTCAGCGCTGAATGACGTTGGCGCTCAGCGGGCGGACACAAAACCAACATTCAAAGGGGTTCATGGGTCAAAAAAACTAAAATGAATTCATTAAAACCCCTCCCATTGGCCCATGAGTACATTTTTCAGGCGACGCCTTTGCACCGACCGGCCAAGCCCAAACCGCAGTGGCCCGCTTTGGGCAAGTGTCCTGGGCACCGTTTTGCTCATCGCCTCAATACTGAGACTAGGCACTGCACATGGCCAGGAGTTGACCCTGGAGAGCTGGCGCAAGGATGACCAGATTTTCTGGGACAAGGTCCTGATCCCTGCGTTTCAGCGGCTCCACCCTGAAATCAGGCTCCAGTTCAAACCCGAGGAACCCTTGGCCTACGATTCCCGACTGGAAGCCCGGCTGACCACCCGACGCGCAGGCGACCTGATTTTTTGCAGACCCTTTGACGCCAGCGTGCGCATGCAGGCCAAGGGTTACCTGCTGCCCCTGTCGGAAGAATCGCTCAAAAACTTCAACCCTCAGGCTCGCCGTGCCTAGACCACCGACGACGGCAGCACCACCCACTGCATGCCCGTGGCCTATGTCATGCACGGTCTGTTCTACAACAAGAAGATCTTGCGGGAGCTGAAACTCGAGCCCCCATCGACCTGGGATCAGTTCTACCAATTGCTCAGCCAAGTGGCGGCCAGCCAAAGCGTGACCCCACTGGCATTGGGCACGGCCGACATGTGGGAATCCACCCAAGTGGTGTTCACCGGACTGGGCCCCAATTTTTGGGAAGGGGAAAAAGCCCGTCAAGGGCTGATGGATGGCACGGTCAAATTCACCGACCCGGGCTTCCTCAGGGCTTGGCAGATGATGGCCCAGCTCAAGCCCTACATGCACCCCCAGCAAAACAGCATGTCCAACAGCGACATCCAGTTGTTGTTTGCTTCGGGCAACGCGGCGGTCTACCCTTCTGGCTCCTGGGACATCGACTTTTTGCGCAGCACCAGCTTTGCTTACAAAAAACCCATCGACCTGGGTGTGTTCAAGCCCCCTGTTGAACATGAAGGTCAGGCTTGCCACATTTCGGTTCACCCCGATTTCGGCATTGGCGTGAACAAAAACAGTCCGAACCAGGCCGCCGCGCTCAAGTTCATCGCCTGGCTGGGTACCGCCGATTTCGCCCTGTTGCTCACCGACACGCTGACCGGCTACTTTTCTTTGGCCGACCACAAGGTCAAGATCAATGACCCCTTGGGCCAGGAAATGATGAGCTGGCGAAGCCAGTGCCAAGACACCATCCGACTGAACGCCCAGAAAATCAACCGCGTCTGGCCCTCCATGGAGGAGGAGCTTTGGTATGCCAACGTGAAAGTGCTCAACCAGGACATCACACCGGAGCAAGCGGCTCGGCACATCCAGAGCGTGCACGAGAAAAACGTCTACCTCAAATAAAGCCCTACATGGCCGCAGACACTGCTTTTGGGGTCTGAACCCGCCATGGGCGGATAAGACCCCTCAGGCCAAGAACAGGTTTTTGTGTTGCTCGCGCAGCAAGTTCTTTTGCACCTTGCCCATGGTGTTGCGCGGCAATTCGGCCACCACAAAACAGCGCTTGGGAATCTTGAAGTTGGCCAGTTTGGCCTTGAGCTCAGCCAAAATAGCCTCAGGCTGCACTGTGGCCCCGGCCTTGGCAATGACCACGGCCACGCCCACCTCGCCAAAGTCGGGGTGCGCCACACCCACCACCGCGCTTTCGGCCACGCCGGCCATCTCGTTGATATAGCCCTCAATTTCTGCCGGGTACACGTTGTAGCCGCCGCTGATGATCAGGTCCTTGCTGCGGCCGACGATGACCACATAGCCGCGCTCATCGACCTTGCCCACATCGCCGGTCTTGAAGAAGTTATCGGCAGTGAACTCTTCGGCGGTTTTCTCGGGCATGCGCCAATAGCCTTTGAACACATTCGGGCCCTTGACCTGGATACCGCCGATCTCACCCACCGGTAAAGCTTGACCATCGTCACCCAAAACCCGCAAAGACACGCCTGGCAAAGGAAAGCCCACGGTACCGCCACGCCGCTCGGACTGTTTGGCATACCGCTTGTCCGCCGCATAAGGGTTAGAGGTCAGCATGGCGGTCTCGCTCATGCCGTAGCGCTCCAAAATCGTGTGGCCTGTGCGCTGCTGCCATTCGGTGAAGGTCTCGATCAACAAGGGGGCCGACCCCGCAATGAACAGGCGCATGTTTTTCACCGCAGCCTTGCCGAGCGTGGGCTCGGCCAGCATGCGCACATACAGCGTGGGCACGCCCATGAACACGGTGGCCTCTTGCATGCGGGCAATGACGCGTTTCGGGTCGAACTTGGCCATCCAGATCATCTTGCTGCCGTTGATCAAGGCGCCATGGATGGCCACAAACAAACCGTGCACATGGAAGATGGGCAAGGCGTGGATCAGCACGTCACCCTTTTTCCAGCCCCAATAATCTTTGAGCGTGAACGCGTTGCTCAGCAGATTGCCGTGCGTGAGCATCGCCCCTTTGCTGCGGCCGGTGGTGCCGCTGGTGTACAAAATGGCGGCCAGGTCATCGGCCTGGCGCGCGGCAGGTGTGTGCTGGTCACTGTGGTGCGCGGCGCGCTCGAGCAAGCTGCCCGTGCGGTCATCGCCCAGCGTGAACACATGCTGGGTGCCCGCCTTGAAGGCGAGTTTGCTGACCCAACCAAAATTGGCGGGGCTGCACACTACCACAGCAGGCTCGGCGTTGCCAATGAAGTACTCGATTTCGGCGCTTTGGTAGGCCGTGTTGAGCGGCAAGAACACGCAGCCAGCGCGCAAGCAAGCCAAGTACAACACCAACGCTTCGACCGATTTTTCGACCTGCACGGCCACCCGGCTGCCTTCAGATAAATCAAGTGACTGCAGCAAGTTGGCCATCATGCCCGTGGCGCGGTCGAGGTCTTGCCAGCTGTAGCGCAGGCCTTCGTCGGTTTCGACGGCCACCGCAGTCAAATCGGCAGGGAAAGCTGCCCGCAAGGCAGAAAACAAGTTGTTGGAGCTCATGGTTTCAAAGTGCAAACGAGAAAAAAAGGGCCGTCACACCGCAGATGCAAGGGCCCCAAGCTGTCGATGGGCCAACTCAGTCGAGTTTGGCCCCTGAGGCTTTGACCACCTGAGCCCATTTGGCCAGCTCTTTTTTGATGAAGGCATCAAACTGCCCGCCCGTGAGGTTGGGAAAGTCAGCCCCTTGGTTGGCCCACACGGCTTTGGCCTCATCGGTTTGGCAAGAACGGCGCAGCTCTTCGATGGCCTTGGCCTGAGCATCAGCGGACGTGCCCTTGGGGGCCCACACGCCGTACCAGGTGGAGACGGTGTAATCGGGCAAACCCAGTTCGGCAGAGCAAGGCACATCGGGAAAAGCCGGACTGCGCTTGGGCCCAGAGACCATGAGGGCTTTGATGCGGCCGCCCTTGATGTGCGCCGCCGAAGAACCCAGCCCATCGAACATCATGTCCACATTGCCGGCAATCAGGTCTTGCAGGGCCGGGCCAGCACCCCGGTAAGGAATGTGCGTGATGAAGGTTTGGGTCTGCAGCTTGAACAACTCGCCGGCCAAGTGGTGCGAGGTGCCCCCCCCGGCGGAGCCATAGTTCAGTCGTCCGGGGTTCTTTTTTACGAAATCGAGGAAGGCCTTGAAGTCGGCCGCCTGCACTTTTTTGGGATTGACCACCAGCACCTGGGGCACGCTGGCCACTTGGATCAAGGGCACCAAGTCGCGTTCCAGGTCATAGTCGAGGCGGGGATACATGCTGGGCGCAATGGTGTGGTGAACCGCCCCCATGAACAGGTTGTAGCCATCCGGCGCAGCCTTGGCCGCAATGCCCGCGCCCAGCGTGCCACCGGCACCGCCCCGGTTGTCAATGATAAGTTGCCTGCCTGTCAGCTTGGCAAACTGGGCCGACATGGGGCGGGCAAACGCATCCGTGCCCCCGCCAGCCGGAAAAGGCACGATCAGGTTCACGGGCTTGGTAGGCCAAGTGCTTTGGGCTTGGGCCCACAGGGGCAGCGATCCCGTCATGGCGGCCATGGCCTTCAAAAAATCGCGGCGTTGGCCCCATGGGTTCAAGTCGTTCATGCTGTGTCTCCTGGTTTTGTTCAGATGCAACATCATAAAGTTTTTGCAAACTCAGCCTTGCGCCAGGGTGTCACAGACCCGCCCCTTCGTCACAGGATCAAAGCACAGCCAGCATTTGAAGGGCTTTTGCAAAACCACCAGCAGGTTGGCAGACATCGAGATGCACCACGGGCAAGCCGCAGCGCTGCGCACCGGCCACGTTGCGCAGCTGGTCGTCCACAAACACCGCATGCTCGGCCCGCACGCCCAAGGCCTGCAAACACGCCTGGTAAGCGCGGGGGTCCGGCTTGAGGATCTGGGTGTAGGTGGCGTCCACGATCACGTCAAACTGCTGGAGCAAGGGCAAACGCTCGCGAAAATCCGCCCCATAAAACAGGTCCAGTTCATTGGACAAAATGCCCAGCTTGTAGCCCAACGCCTTGGCCTGGCCAATGGCCGCCACCGCTTCGGGCCGGATCACGGCCTGCACATCTGCACCCCTGGCACGCTGGACAAAGGTTTGCATTTCGGTCCAGTCTTCGCCCAACAAGCGACCGACCTCGCGGGTGCGTTGCATCCAGTAATCGCGTTCACTGATCTGATCGGCCTGCATGGCTTGCCACAGCGCATCGGCCTCGGGCGCAAACGGGCCTTGCCAGGTGAGCGTGCCGGCAGCCAGGCCCAAAGCGGCTTCACTCAAGGCATGGGTTTCAAACAAGGTGCGGCTGATGACACCACCAAAGTCCAGAATCAAGGCCTTGTCTGAGGGCTTCACGGTGCGTGGGGTCTCCTCAGACACGGACGGCTTTCATCCCCTGCGCCGGTGAGACCAACCCACGGGCCAACCAATCGTCAAACACTGCAAGCACCTGCTGCACAAAAGCAGCGTCGTTGATGTGCGCGTCGATGCGCGAGACTTCGGCCGCGCCCCAATCGCATTGCGCCATTTCGTTCATCATCGCTGCCAGACCTTCGGGATCGTGCAGCGGTGCTCCGGCCCGGTCCCACTCTTGAATGCCTTGCAAAGGCAGCACCAGGTGCACCGGGCCTTGGGCCCCGCGCAAGCGGCTGGCCAGCTCGCGGGCGAATTCGCGACGCATGTCGGCGTCTATGCCCACAGAAGCGATCAACCGGTTGTGGTCGTGCG
Source organism: uncultured Burkholderiales bacterium (assembly GCA_903953985.1). Taxonomy (GTDB): domain Bacteria; phylum Pseudomonadota; class Gammaproteobacteria; order Burkholderiales; family Burkholderiaceae_C; genus Limnohabitans_A. The sequence goes on along the minus strand of CAJBLW010000141.1, from coordinate 666 downwards.
AGGGTCGCCCGGCAAAGCGCTCCGGCATCTGACCCCAAGCCGGGTAGTCCACCAAATCGGTGGCCCCCGGGGCGACGATCATTGGCACGCCCTGGCGGCCCGCGCCCATCAAACGGTCCGGCCCCGCACTCACCACCGAGCCGCCCATCTGGTTGACCATCTCTTGCAGGCTGAAGTCCATCACGCAGGCGAACTGGCCTTGCGCGGCCAAGGATTCAAACGCCCTGCCCCCCATGCCTGTGGTGTGGAACACCGCCAGGTCAAAGCCGCGCTTGTCCAGTTCGGGCTGCAGTTGCACCATGTATTTCAGGCAACTCGAGCCCAACGAGGTCATGCCCACCACCGGCCGATCGAACCGCGGCACGCGCGCCACACGGCAGGCCCCGACCACCGCGCCAGCAGCTTGCGCCAAGGCCGACTGGCACAGGCTATTCAGGCCATACAAGCCGCCGGCCCAGAGCACCATCATCAAATCAGGCGGCATGCGATCAGGGGGCAAGAGCGGCGAAAACGCCACGGTGGACAACACCACCTTGGGCACCCCCAGCGGCAAGCTGCTGGCCACGTCCAGCGCCAACTCGGTGCCCATGGTGCCGCCCAGCACCAGCAAGCCGTTCATGCGGCCCGTGCTCTGCAATTGCACCGCCTAGCGACTTGCGCCCAGGG
>CAJBLW010000140.1 GCA_903953985.1 uncultured Burkholderiales bacterium | reverse complement strand
TGGACGAGTTGGCTCCTGAAGACAAGCTCACCGTGGCCCGCGCTCGCAAGATCCAGCGCTTCCTGTCGCAACCTTTCCACGTGGCTGAAGTGTTTACCGGCTCCCCCGGCAAGTACGTCACATTGGCCGAAACCATCCGTGGTTTCAAGATGATTGTGGCTGGCGAGTGCGATCACCTGCCAGAACAAGCTTTCTACATGGTCGGCACCATCGACGAAGCATTCGAAAAGGCCAAAAAGGCCGCTTAAAGCAGTGCCGCGGGGTGGCCAATCAGTGCCTCCCTGCAGCCCGCTTGAAAGCACCTTTTTAAGGAGAAAACATGAACACCATCCACGTTGATGTGGTCAGTGCCGAAGAGTCCATCTGGTCGGGTGAAGCCCGGTTTGTGGCCTTGCCTGGTGAGTCTGGCGAACTGGGTATTTACCCACGCCACACGCCACTGATCACCCGCATCAAAGCCGGGTCGGTTCGCATCGAGAAGGCCGATGGCGGCGAAGAATTCGTTTTCGTGGCCGGTGGCATTTTGGAAGTGCAGCCTGACTGCGTGACCGTGATGTCGGACACCGCGATTCGTGGCAAAGACCTCGACGAAGAAAAAGCCAACGCTGCCAAACAATTGGCCGAAGAAGCTCTGCGCAACGCCAACAGCGAAATCGACTTGGCTGTCGCGCAATCTGAATTGGCGGTGCTGGCGGCCCAGTTGTCGGCCTTGCGTAAATACCGTAAAAAGTAATCAGCTTTTGTGCATGCCAGTGTGAGCTTGGCATCAAGAAAATGACCCAAACCCGGCACAGTCGCTTGTGACCGGGTTTTTTATTGGACAGTAAACAGTGCAAAATGAAGCGATGAATCGCAGGACCCAAACAAGCCCATGAAACGCGCAAAACTCCAAGCGGCAGTGGTCGGTGGCACGCCTGATGACATCGAACAGGCCTTCTACGAAGCCCTGCATAAAGCTGACATCGAAAAACTCATGTCATGCTGGGCGGAAGAGGACGACATTGTCTGCGTGCATCCAGGTGGAGGACGCATGATTGGGGCGGGGGCGATACGCGCCACATTCGAGGCCATGTTCAACAATGGCAGTGTTCAGGCATTTCCCGAACGGGTTTACAAGGTGCAATCATTGGCCAGTTCGGTGCACCACTTGGTTGAAAGGGTGGAGGTCATCACGCCGCAAGGGGCACGGCAGGCCTATGTGATCGCCACGAATGTTTACCACAAGACCCCGCAAGGCTGGCGCATGGTGGCCCACCACGCCAGTCCAGGCACGCCCCAAGATGCCGTCGATGTGGGCGCCAAACCCACGGTCTTGCACTGAAAAGCGCATGCAATACCAAGCACCCGCCTGGCTACCCGGTGGACACGCCCAGACGATTTGGCCTGCACTTTACGCGCGCAGACGATCGGGGCCTGTCCAACCCATGATCAGAGAACGCTGGACAACACCCGATGCTGATTTTCTGGACATCGACAAACAGACGGCCACTCGAGCAGATCGGCCTTTGATTGTTCTTTTTCATGGTTTGGAAGGCTCGTCGATGAGCCACTATGCACAGGCATTTGCCGGTTGGGCTGACGCGCAAGACATGAATTTTGCCGTCCCCCATTTCAGGGGCTGCAGTGGCCAGCTGAACCTCGCACCACGCGCCTACCATTCAGGGGATCATGCAGAAATCAATTGGGTGTTGGAGCGACTTCGCAGCGAACACCAAGCCGCTGGAGGTCAAAAATTGCTGGCCGTTGGTGTTTCTTTGGGTGGTAATGCATTGATGCGTTGGGCCGCGTTGCAGGGTCATCAAGCTGCGCTCAAAGCTGATGCCATAGCCGCCATCTGCGCGCCACTTGACCTGATGCAAAGTGGACTCGCCATAGGTCGGGGGCTGAACCGGCAGATCTACACGCCCATGTTTTTACGCAGCATGAAACCCAAAGCCCTGGCCAAATGGGCGCAACATCCGGGCCTGTTTGACAAGGCGGCCTTGATGGCAGCCAAAGATCTCTATGCATTTGATAACGTCTTCACCGCCCCTTTGCATGGCTTCAAGGGAACAGACGATTACTGGACAAATGCGTCAGCCAAGCCCCTGATGCGCGACATTCGATTGCCCGCACTCGCGCTCAATGCCTTGAATGATCCTTTTGTACCCGCCAACAGTCTTCCTGATAAATGCGATGTATCAAACAGCGTGACCCTCTGGCAACCCGAGCAAGGCGGACATGTTGGTTTCGCAAAAGGGATTTGGCCTGGTCATGTAAGGTCAGTCCCTGAAGCGGTCGGCGGATGGTTGTTGCAGGCCGCAGGACAGGGCACAAAGACAAGGGAGGCAAGACATGGATGACATTGTTCGGCAAGCCATGGTCAAATGGCCCGATGTCCCGGATTGTTATGGTTGGCTGGGTCTGGACAGCAGAGGGCAATGGTGGATGCGCGATGACCGGGTGCAGGCACTGGGCGCTTTCCAAAGTGGTCAGCCTGGCGTCAAAGGCTCGTTGTTGAGACATGAAAAACTGATCGACTTCATCCAACGCAACTATGAGTTCGATGCGAAAGGGCAATGGTATTTCCAGAACGGTCCGCAAAGGGTTTACATCGAACTCGAGATAACGCCCTACATTTGGCGCATTGAAAATGACTTTACCGTGATGGCGCACACCGGGGTTACGGCAGAGGTTCACAAAATTCTGGTAGACGAAAACGGCCTGGTCTACTTGGACACCACGCTGGGTTTGGGTCTGGTGCACACACTGGATGTGGCAAGTGCAGCGCAAGCTATAGAGATGGGGCGATGGACTTTGGAGGATGCTTTAGCAAAGGATTTGCCTGGCCGATATGCGTATGAACTGAGCCCACTCAAGCTGAAAGCTGGACAAAAACAGGCATAAAAAAACCGACGGTGCACGTCGGTTTTATGAAAAAGTGGCCAATTTATTTGGCCGCTTCCGGGGCTTTGGGCTCGTCGAACTTGGCACCGCCTGCATTGGCCAAGTGCACCACAGCACGTGCAATTTCGGTATCGTTGAAATCACCACCACCCTGCGCTCCCATGGCGCCCTTGCCCTTGAGGGCGGAGTTCACCAAGCCCTCAAGGCCTTGGCCCAAACGTGCACGCCATGCACCGGCATCTGCAAACTTCGGTGCGCCAGCAGCACCGGCGTCATGGCATGCAGCACACTGCGCTTTGTAAACGTCAGCACCAGGTTTGAGGGGGCGATTGGCATCACGCACTTCAACAACGCCCACCTTCTGGATACGCATGGCCGTGGCTTTTTCGGTATTGACCGCACCTGCAGCAGGCTTGTTGGCCGAAGTCACGTAATACACCAAGCCAATGATGATGAACACGGGGATAACGAAAGAGGCGAAACTCAGCAAAAGCATCTGCTTAGGGGTTTTGACGGGACCCGTGTGGGCTTCGTGCTGTTCGTGGCTGTTGTCGCTCATGAGATCCTCTATTGGGGCGTGACCACAAGGGCCAATGTGTAGGTCAAAAATCAACCTCGGATTATAGCGTTGCACCCTTCATCGAACTTTCAAATCAGGTGATCTTGAGTGCGGGCGTGACATAATCCAAACATTGAAGTGCGGCTGTAGCTCAGTGGATAGAGTATTGGCCTCCGAAGCCAAGGGTCGTGGGTTCGATCCCCGCCAGCCGCACCACCTAAGACTCGACAAGCTGGGGCCGAATGACAAAAACCCGAACGGGACTGTTCGCCAGGATTTTGCTCACTGAGATGTAAGCCCCTGATATAGCTACCTGCCGGTCTGGAGCGGCTTGATCGCTTTTTTGCTCGGGTATTGACCCCGCTGGTTTTGCTCAGATCAAGCCGCCAAACCACAAGTCTCGGCGGCGGTTTTCATGTTCAGTATCCGATGTGGGACCAGGTCAACGCGCCGCAGGCAGTGCCTGTACCCGCGTCTTGAGCAGGGCACCGTCCTGCCGCGCCGATGCGCGAAACTCCTCGGAGGAGCGCGCCGGCGCGGGCTCGAAACCGAGCGAGGCCAGTTTTTCCCGCACCGCAGGATCCGCCAGTGCTACGGCGCTGGCATCAAAGAGCTTGCGCACCACGTCCGCGGGCATGCCCGCCGGGCCGATCAACCCATACCAGAAATTCAGTTTGAAGCCCTCCAGGCCCTCTTCAGCCAAGGTGGGTACACCGGCTGTGAGCGACGTCCGGCGCTCGTTGGTGATCGCTACCGCATTGATCTTGCCGTCCTTCATCAGGGGCAGCAGGGCGCCCGGCCCCATGAAGGTGAGCGCGGCTTCACCGCTCATGACCGCCATGGCCGCCGGCGCACCGCCCTTGTAGGGCACTTCCTCGAGGTTCAATCCCGAGAGCCGCTTGAGATCGGCGACGATGATCTGCAGGTACGCGCCTCCTGGCGAGGCGATGAACAAGGGCTTGGCCGATTCCTTAGCCTTGGCCGCCAAATCGGCCAGGCGCTTGATGCCCGAATCCTTGTTGGCGGCCATCACGAAGTAGGTGCTGGCGATGCGGTTGATCGGGGTGAAGTTGGTCTCGTCGTACTTCACCGTTGCGGGGGCCATCACCTTGTCGGCGCCGAACACGGCGTCCGGTCCGAGCAGGAGGGTATAGCCGTCGGGTGCCGCAGCGGCGACGGCCGTCGGCGCCAGGGTGGTGTTGGCGCCAGGCCGGTTCTCCACCAGCACGGGCTGCTTGAGGGTCTTGCCCATGTGATCGGCCATCAGGCGGGCGATGCTGTCGGCGCCCCCGCCTGGCGGGAAACCGACCACGATCCGAATGGGTCGGCTCGGGAAGGAGTCGGTGGTCTGCGCGGTGCAAACGCCCGCGAACCCGGCCAACGCAAGAACAACCGCAAGCACTTGATTCATGTCGAACTCCTAGGGTGTGGAGGTGCGGATTCGGTCGTTGCCGAACACGGGTTTGCGTTTCTCATCGAAAGCGCGCAGGCCTTCGGCCAGGTCGGCGGAAAAGCCCAGGGCTACAGCCCATTCATTGGCAACGGCTATTGCGGAGGTCTCGTCCTGATCCTGCGCCGCATCGAGTGCGGCCTTGCAGCCTTGCTGCGCCAACGCCGGACCTGCAGCCAGGCGAGTTGCCAGGCGGGTGGCTTCGACCAGGGCGCTGCCCTCATCGCACAGTTCATCGACCAGCCCCCAGGCGTGCGCGGTGGCCGCGTCGATCGAATCGCCCAGAAGCATCATGTACCGTGCACGGCCAGGGCCGATGCGGCGGGTCACGCGCACGGTGCCACCGCTGCTGGGGAAGACACCCAGGCGGATCTCTGGCAAGCCCAGCTTGGCGCTGCGCGAAGCCACAACCAAGTCGCAGCACACCGCCAGTTCCAACCCGCCGCCCAGGGCCGCGCCCTCGATAGCGGCCACTGTGGGCTTGGGGAAATGCGCCAGCGCGCCAAAGACGGATTCGTCCTGCGTGAACTTCGCCGCCAGGGCTTGGGGCCCTTGCGCAATCAGCCCCCGCAGTTCGGACAGGTCTGAGCCTGCGCTGAAGGCGCGCCCTCCGGCACCCCGCACTACGATGGCACGTACTGTGTCGTCTGCCTCACATGCCGCAAGGAGCTCGCCGAGCCGCGTGACCATTGGGCGGTTGAGCAAGTTCAAGGGCGGCGCGTCCATACTGATTTGCGCCACACCAGCCTCGATGAAAAAATGAATTTGGCTCATCGTCATTCCACCAAGATGCTGCAATGCTGTATGTGAGGGCGCGGCGTGCCCAGCGCTGCGGCCGTGAAAGCAGCGATCACGTGGCCGCGAGTAATCATGGTGCGAAGTTTCCTGATGCGCATGCTGTTTAATATATTCCCGGCTGTCAACCAGCAGCGTCCTATCCATGTACGACAAGCTCAATGTCGTAGCTGGGTAGGACAGGCGAGCGCGAGGTCGGCTGATATCTTAGTTACATGCCGCCTGCTCCGAGCCTGAAGAGGGCGCCTGCGTGCAATTTAACCAGTGATGACTTGGTGCCAGAGCTCACCGAGGATCCAGATCCAACTTAGGACTTTGCCTTGAACCCTTCCGACTTCAACCCTGAGATTATTCCTGCGCCCCAGCTAGAGTTTGCCTTCGCCTTACGGGTGAGATTCTCGAAGCGCGTGAAGATGGGCACGCTACCCAACGGTTCTATCCGCGGATACACCGGCGTCGTGGGCGGCGAGGTGACGGGCCCCAAGCTCAACGGTACGGTGGTGCCGGACAGCGGCGGCGACTACCCTATGTACTGGCCCAACGGGGCAGTGGAATTCACCGCCAACTACATGCTGCAGGCAGACGACGGCACACTTATTCTTGTGAAAAACCGCGGCTTCCGCTTCGCTACACCCGAGGTAACGGCCCGCATGGAGAGGCTAGATCCGGTGGACACCAGCGAGTACTACATGCGTCTTGCGCCGTTCTTCGAGGCGCCCGTGGGCAAGCACGATTGGATGAATCGCACCGTGTTCGTAGGTACAGCCAGCCGACAAGCCGACCACTCAGTGTTCCGATTCTGGCAGGTGATGTGACGGATTATTGTGTTTGCCTTGTCGCCTTAGCCAGACATCATCCGGATGCTTTAGCCAGTAAAAATTGTAGTCATCGAACCATTTGAGCCGCTGTGCCATCACCGTTTGCGAGTTGGGTCGCCGAGAAAAGCTCGAAATCGTCAAACAAACCAACGAGCTTGGCAACTTTGTCTCGATCTTTGCCAGGCAATTCGGCATCACTGCAGCGCGGTTCTTTCTATGGCGTAAGGCCTAGCTGCATGGTCGTAATTTTGTTTCATAGTTAAAGAAATAACGGTGAGACGCTG
>CAJBLW010000139.1 GCA_903953985.1 uncultured Burkholderiales bacterium | reverse complement strand
TGCCTGTGGATTGCACATGCATGATGGCGCGCTGGATCACGCGCTGGAACCCCAATGTGGGCTGCGTGTCCACCTCTTCCGTACCGGCGACCTGTGGGGTGTTGTCCTTGATGAAATTGCTCAAGGCCTTGCGCAAATCATCAATGTTGGCCGCACATGCTCGCAACACTTCGGCCGCGCTGGGGTTGTCCAACAGGGCCAGCAGCAAGTGCTCGACAGTGATGAATTCGTGGCGCTGTTGACGAGCTTCAACAAAGGCCATGTGCAAGCTGACTTCCAATTCTTGGGCAATCATGTGATTTCCTTATGCCTTGCTGAGTAAATGATATGAGTAGGAGGTGGGGGGCATACCGACTTATTCAATGGGTTCACTGACACATTGCAGCGGATGACCGGCCTGTTTGGCCGCGTCCAGAACCTGATCGACCTTGGTGGCGGCAACGTCGCGTGAGTAAACACCACACACGCCTTTGCCATCCAAGTGGATTTTGAGCATGATTTGGGTCGCCGCTTCCCGGTCTTTGCTGAAAAACTCCTGGATCACCATCACCACGAATTCCATCGGGGTGAAGTCGTCGTTGAGCATCGCCACCTGGTACATCTGGGGCGGTTCTATTTTCTGGGCACGTCTTTCGAGGACCACGGCGTCGCCGCCATCGGGCGCTCGCGGAGTCACGGTCGGCAGCGTGGGTTTGGAAGGTTTTTTCGTCGCCATGATTTCATTCTATCGATGCTTTCAAACCCTTTGAGCCCGGGGTCTGAAAAGTCTTGGCCGCGTTCGGCACAAATGCTGCACTCCGGGAAAACCTCACATTGACAAATTCGTCATGAATTACTCAAACTGAGCCATTCAATAAAAACACGGAGACATCGTATGCCCAGTGGTACGGTCAAATGGTTCAACGACGCCAAAGGTTTTGGTTTCATTCAACCCGACGGAGGCGGCGCTGATGCCTTTGCCCATTTCTCGGCCATCCAGATGGAGGGCTTCAAAAGCCTCAAGGAAGGCCAGCGCGTCGATTTTGAGCTGACCCAGGGCGTCAAGGGCCTGATGGCCGCGAACATCCAGGCCGCGTCACACGTCTTGCCGTCAGATAAGCGGCCCTCAAACAGCGCTTTGACAAGCCATGACCAACCCGACGCGGCGGACGACCAAGTTTCAAGCAACCGCACCCCTTGACGTGCTGAAAAGAGCCCGGAGCGAGGCTTTGGGCCTTGATTTTTGGCGTTTAGCCCTGTCTGCCCCCTGCTTTCACCTTGTTCGGGAACGCCTCAGCTGACATCTGCCGGGGGGGGCACGGGATGTCTGACCGTCTCCTACTCGTCTCCACGCTGGCCAGGGGTTATCCTTGGGCCTGCTCCGTTACAGCTTTCTCGCTCCCAACCATGACTGTCCTCATCTTTACGCCTCCTCGCTCTGTTTGCAACATTGCACGCGATCTTTTCAGGCTCATCGTTGAGTTTGGGATCGGCTGCAGTCTGCTGCTGGTCGGATCACTGGCATCAGCCCAGTCCAACCCCGGACCGCAATTGGGACTGGCCCGCACGCAGCTGACGGCTGGCATGCACCGCCTCGATGTGCAATTGGCCCAAACCCCCGAGCAACGCCAGATCGGTCTGATGTGGCGCAAGGACATGCCGCTTCACGAGGGCATGCTGTTCGTGTTTGAGCAGGCGACCACCCAATGCTTTTGGATGCGTAACACGCTGATTCCTTTGACGGCAGCTTTTGTCGAAGACGATGGCACCATCGTCAACTTGGCCGACATGCAGCCACAAAGCGATGACTCGCACTGCTCCAGCAAACCCGTGCGATTTGTACTGGAGATGAACCAAGGCTGGTTTGCCAAGCGGCAAATCAAGCCCGGCGCCAAACTCGGTGGTACCGTGTTCAGCAAGCGGCCAAGCTGAGGGTCAAACGCCCCAGACCATGTCGGCCGGGTCAGCCACGCAGTGCTTGAGCATCTTGAGCATGGGGCTCGCCCGTTGCGCAAGACGCACCGGGTTCAGGGCCTCGCCAAAGGCGTGTTGCGGGTTGTCTTTTGGCGTCAAAGCTCTTTGCGCCTCCTGGCTGCGCTGCAAACGAGCCGCCTCGTCCTGGGCCACAGCCAACTCCAGCTTGGCAATGGCCGCAGGCAGGTCCTTCACCAAAATAATGCCTTTGTCAGGGTCGTGACCCAACATGATTTTCAACAGCCTGCGCCCATCGCCCTCCAGCATGATGAGGTCGCTGGTCACTTGGGATTTGAACTTGAACAACATGCGCACTCCGATCTGAATGATTCAGCGACCCACCGTCTCCACACCCTCGTCGTCAACGGCATCGCCCTGGATCAAGGCCTTGAGTTTATGGCTGGCATGGAAGGTCGCGACACGACGCGCATCAATAGGGATCAATTCTCCAGTGCGCGGGTTGCGACCGGGACGAGCTGCCTTGGTGCGGATCTGGAAATTGCCGAAACCGGAAATCTTCACATCGTCACCCGAAATCAGACTGTCCACCATCAGGTCAAAGAACGCATCAACCATGTCCTTGGACTCGCGCTTGTTCAAGCCAATCTGCTCAAACAACAAATCGGCCAAGTGCGCCTTGGTCAGGGCCGGTGTTTCGAGAGATTCAAAACTGATTTGCATGGCACGCCCTCAGCTACGCAAACGCGCAGAAACTCGCTCTGACAGGCTGGCCATGACGGCACCCATCGTGGCTTCGATCTGGGCATCGGTCAAGGTGGCCTCATCGCTGTGCAAGCTCAAACGCACCGCCAGACTTTTTTCGCCCACTGCCAAACCGCCAGCCGCTTCGGTCTTGGGGCGGTAGACATCGAACAGCACCGCATGGCGCAGCAAACCCTGAGTCCCGGCGCTGTGGATGGCCTGCATCAACTGGTCATGGGTGACCTGCTCGCGCACAATCACGGCGATGTCGCGTTCCACCGCTTGCCACTTGGCTACAGGCTTGGCCAAGGGCACGCTGCGCTGGCTGACCGCATCCAAGTCCAGCTCGAACACAACAGGCGCGTGTGGCAAGTCCCAGGCCTGACGCCAGCGCGGGTGCAATTCACCCACATGACCGATCACACGGCCATTCAGCAGCACCTGGGCCGAGCGGCCGGGGTGCATGGCAGGATGTTCGGCGGCCACGAATTCGGCCTGGGCCGGGGCCAGCAAGCGCTCGACATCGGCTTTGACGTCGAAGAAATCCACCAGCCGCGACTTGCCGGTCCAACTCAAAGGCTCCAAGGGGCCCCAAGCCATACCTGAGACTTTCATGGGCTGGTCGAAACCTTCTACTGTGGTGTCGTTGCTTTGCACGGCTGCATTGCGCAAAAACACGCGCCCCAGCTCGAACACGCGCACGCGATCGGCCTTGCGGTCGGCATTGAACTTCACGACTTGCAGCAGCGAGCCGATCAGACTAGAGCGCATGACACTCATCTGGCTGGCAATCGGGTTGAGCAACCGGACCGGGTTGGCGTTGCCCGCCAGATCACGCTCCCAGCTTTCTTCGACAAAGCTGTAGTTGATGGTTTCCTGGTAACCCAGAGCCGCAATGGCACGGCGCACAACCGACGGGCTGCGCTCGGTCTCAGGACGCACCTTGGCCGTGATGGGAGCCAGAGGTGGGTTGGTCGGCAGGTTGTTGTAGCCCACCATACGGGCCACTTCTTCGATCAAGTCTTCTTCAATTTGCAAATCGAACCGAAAGCTGGGTGGCGTGACGGTGACGGTGCCCTCGCCTTCAGTGACTTGCAAGCCCAAACTGCGCAGCGCATCGGCGCACTTCTGCTGCGTGAGTTGCATGCCAATCACCTTGATCGCACGGGCCACTCGCAGCGTAACAGGCGTGATCGCTGGAACGTTCAGGATCTGATCGTCGACGGGGCCGACTTGGGTCTCGTGTGTGCCGCAAATGTCCAGCACCAACTGGGTGATGCGCTCAATGTGCTCCACCGTCAATTGCGGGTCCACGCCACGCTCAAAGCGGTGACCGGCATCGGTCGAGAAGTTGAAGCGGCGCGAACGGCCTGCAATCGAGGTGGGCCACCAGAAAGCTGCTTCGATGTAGATATTTTGCGTGTCGTCGGACACGGCGGTTGCGTCGCCACCCATGATGCCCGCCAGCGATTCGACCTGGCTGTCATCGGCAATCACGCCGACCTTATCGTCCACGGTCACGGTGTTGCCATTGAGCAGCTTGAGCGTTTCGCCGGGCTGGCCCCAACGCACCTGCAGGCCACCGTGGATTTTGTCGAGGTCAAAAATGTGTGATGGACGGCCGAATTCGAACATCACGTAGTTGGAGATGTCCACCAGCGGGCTCACGCTGCGCTGGCCGCAACGGGCCAGGCGGTCGACCATCCACTGCGGGGTTTGGGCCTGGGTATTTACACCCTTGACCACACGACCGCTGAAGCGACCACACAGCTCGGTGGCCTGCACTTTCACCGCCAATTTGTCGCTGACCTGTGTGGCCACCGCTGGAAAACTTGGGGACTTTAAAGGCGCACCGGTCAGGGCAGACACTTCGCGGGCGATGCCATAAACGCTCAAGCAGTGCGCTAAATTGGGCGTCAACTTGAGCGTCAGCAGGTTGTCGTCCAGATTCAAATACTGGCGAATGTCCTGACCCAATGGCGCGTCAAGCGACAGCTCGAGCAGGCCGCCGTGGTCATCGGCGATCTGTAACTCCTTGGCCGAGCACAGCATGCCTTGGCTCTCCACACCACGCAGCTTGCCCACTTTGATCACGAAAGGTTTGCCGTCTTCACCTGGGGGCAATTCAGCCCCCACCATGGCGCAGGGCACACGGATGCCCACACGGGCATTGGGCGCGCCGCACACAATGTTGAGCAAAGCGCCCTGCCCTACGTCCACCTGGCACACACGCAAACGGTCAGCGTTGGGGTGTTGAACGGCTTCCTTGATTTCACCGACAACGATTTGTGTGAACGGCGGGGCCACGGGCTCGAGCTCTTCCACTTCAAGGCCAGCCATGGTCAAGGTGTCGGCCAGTTGCTGGGTGTTCAGGGGCGGGTTGCAGAACTCGCGCAACCAGGATTCGGGAAATTGCATGACTCGTGTCTCGTGTATCGGACTTGGGAGGAAATTACTGGAATTGGCTCAGGAAGCGTAAATCGCCGTCAAAAAACAGTCGCAGGTCGTTCACGCCGTAGCGCAGCATGGTGAAACGGTCCATGCCCATTCCGAAGGCAAAACCAATGAAGTGCTCGGGGTCCAGGTCCATGTTGCGCACCACGTTGGGGTGCACCTGGCCGGAACCGCCCACCTCGAGCCAGCGACCGGCCAGCGGGCCGCTCTGGAACTGGATGTCGATCTCGGCACTGGGTTCGGTGAAGGGAAAAAAGCTGGGACGGAAGCGCAAGACCAAGTCATCGCTTTCGAAAAAGGTCCGGCAGAAATCGGTGACCACGACCTTCAAGTCCTTGAAGCTCACGTTCTCGCCAATCCACAAGCCTTCGCACTGGTGGAACATGGGCGAATGGGTGGCATCGCTGTCGACACGGTAAGTGCGGCCTGGGGCAATAACGCGGATTTCGGGCATCCCCTGACCCGCGTCGAGTTGGTTCTTGTAGCGTTTCACGTGCTGCACTGCATGACGGATCTGCATCGGGCTGGTGTGCGTGCGCAGCAAATGACCACCTTCCACATAGAAGGTGTCATGCATGGAGCGGGCCGGGTGGTCTTCGGGCGTGTTGAGCGCGGTGAAGTTGAACCAGTCGGTTTCGATCTCGGGGCCTTGGGCCACTTCAAAGCCCATAGAGCCAAAAATGTTTTCGACCCGCTCCAAGGTGAGCGAGACGGGGTGCAAACCACCCGTGTTGATGCTGCGCCCTGGTAAGGTCACATCGAGCGCTTCGGCTTTGAGCTGGGCTTGCAACTCAGCATCGGCCAGCGCCTGGCGGCGGTCATTCAGCGCGGCTTCAATCGCTTGTTTGGCGATGTTGATGGCGGCGCCTCGGGTTTTCTTGTCTTCCACGCTCAGAGCGGCCATGCCCTTCATCAGCTCGGTCAAGCGACCGGCTTTGCCCAAAAATTGAGCCTTGGCGTTTTCGAGGTCAGCAGGTGTCAGTGCCTGCGCAAAACTCAGGCGGGCGGATTCGACCAGGGTGTCCAGCTCGTTCATGATGGAAGATCCGGTAGATGACAAAATAAAAAAGGGATTGAAGCTGTTGCGAGCCTCAATCCCTTTGATCGAGTGCGTGGCACCGGCCCAAGGGCCCATGCCACTCATGGACTCAAGCTGCGGCCAGTTTGGCTTTGACTTGGGTCACGATGCCAGCAAAGGCGGCCTTGTCGTGCACAGCGATGTCCGCCAGCATCTTACGGTCGATTTCGATGGCAGCCTTCTTCAGGCCGTTGGCGAACTGGCTGTAGGTCAGACCGCATTCACGCGCGGCGGCGTTGATACGGGCAATCCACAACTGACGGAACACACGCTTTTTGGTGCGGCGGTCACGGTAGGCATATTGGCCAGCCTTCATTACCGCCTGTTTGGCGATACGGAAGACATTGCCGCGGCGACCGCGGAAACCTTTTGCAAGGGCCAAAACTTTCTTGTGACGGGCGCGCGCCGTTACACCACGTCTAACGCGAGGCATATTTATTCTCCTTGTTCGTCAGTGATTACAGGCCAGCCATCGGCAGCATTTGCGCGATGTGACCCATATTGGTCTCATGCACAGACACCGAACCGCGAAGGTGGCGCTTGTTTTTGGTGGTCTTCTTGGTCAGGATGTGACGTTTGAAGGCTTGGCCGCGTTTAACGGTTCCACCGGGACGAACACGGAAGCG
>CAJBLW010000138.1 GCA_903953985.1 uncultured Burkholderiales bacterium | reverse complement strand
GTGGACGCCACGGCCCCCGGCGTGACGGTGCAGGGTTTTGACACCCTGGACAACCGCCGCGCAGCCCATGTGACTTTCAACGCTGTTACGTTGGGCGCAGACCGGTTGCTGGGTCAGGCGGGCGAAGCCGCTGAGGCCATTGAGTCGGCGCTCGATGCCGCCACTGCCGCGCTGTGCGCCGAGGCCGTGGGCGCCGTCGATGCACTGCTTGCGCACACCGCCGAACACCTTCGCACCCGCAAACAGTTTGGTGTGCCGCTGGCGAAATTTCAGGTCTTGCAGCACCGCGTGGCCGACATGGCCATCGCACTCGAACAACTCAAATCCATGGCTTGCGCTGCCGCCATGGCGGTGCAGGCCGGTGAACCGGTGCAGCGCCGCCGTCTGGTATCGGCCGCCAAAGTGCTGGCCAGCCAGAAGGGCCGTGAGATCGGTCTGGCCGCCATCCAGTTGCACGGCGCCATGGGCATGACCGACGAATGCCGCGTGGGCCACTACGCCAAGCGCTTGATGGTGATGGGCCAGACGCTGGGCGATGCCGCTTGGCATCTGCAACGCCTGACCGCCACCCGATAACCCCTTTTTTTTAGAGCGTTAACTTTTTTCAACCCAGGAGACAAGCATGATGAACCGCAAGACTTTCAGCACTGTTTTGGCCACGATGCTGCTCAGCATTGGGCTGGGCGCCATGGCGCAAGACAAACCACCGATCAAATTGCTGGTGGGCTTTCCGCCCGGTGGCGCATCCGACAGCCTTGCGCGCCTGATGGCGGAGAAGCTGCGCGACCAGCTCAAGCAAAACGTGATCGTGGAAAACCGTCCGGGTGTGGGCGGCCGCATCGCTGCGCAGGCCGTCAAGGCCTCGTCGCCCACGGCGCAGACCTACATGATCGCGCCCAATGCCACTTTCGTGTTTCAGCACCTGACTTACCCGGTCTCGGTGTTGGGCTATGACATGAACACCGACTTCACCTCGGTGGCCCGCCTGACGTCTTACCCGATGGCCATGGTGGTCAGCACCAGCATTGGTGTAAAAAACGCCAAAGAATATGTGAACTGGCTCAAGGCCAACCCCAGTAAGAACACTTTTGGCACTGCCGGCCAAGGGGGGGACACGCATTTCAACGGTTTGCAATTTGGCAAGCTGGCCGGTATCCCCATGCAGGTGGTTCCCTACCGTGGCAACGGCCCGCTTGTCGTCGACATGCTGGGGGCCCAGATCCTGACCGGCAACATGCTGGCCGGTGACGCGCTGCAACACGTCAAGAGCGGCAAACTCAACTACATCGGCGTCTTCGCGCCCCAGCGCTCGTCTTTGTTGCCCGATGTGCCCACCATGACCGAGCAGGGTTTCAATACCGGTGGCGATGACGGCTGGATGGGTGTTTGGGGCCCGGCCAAGCTGCCTGCAGCTGAGCTGGAGCGCATGCAGATGGCCATCAAAAATGTGCTGGCCTCGCCTGAAGTCAAAGAGATTTTGCTGAGCAAGTTTCTGCAAGTATCAGACTACCGTTCAGGTGCCGATGTGGACAAAACCCTGCAAGCCGAGTTGGCCCACTGGGGTCCGATCATCAAAGCCTCTGGCTTCACCCCTGCGCCCTGAGTGCGGCGCAAGGAGACGATGCGCATGCAAGACTTTGACTACATCGTGGTGGGCGCTGGCTCGGCCGGTTGCGTGTTGGCCAACCGCCTGAGCGCTGACGGCAGCCAATCGGTGTTGCTGATTGAAGCGGGTGGCGAAGACTCGCACCCGCTGGTGCGCATGCCGGTGGGTTTTCTCAAAGCCTTGCAGCGTCCGTCTCTGACCTGGACTTATGAAGGTGAGCCCGAGCCGTTTTTGAACGGTCGGCGCTTGCCGATTCCCCGGGGCCGATTGCTGGGCGGTTCGTCGTCCATCAACGGCATGTTCCACATCCGGGGCCACCGCCGTGACTTTGACGAGTGGCGCGATCTGGGTTGCACCGGCTGGGGCTATGACGATGTGCTGCCCTATTTTTTACGGTCTGAAAGCAACTGGCGGGGTGCGGGACGTTTTCACAACGACCAAGGGCCGCTGCAGATCAACCCGATTCAAAATCGCCACCTGTTGCCCGACCCGCTGCGCGAAGCCGCGGTCAAGGCCGGTCATGCGGCCAACGACGATTACGACGGTGAGCACAACGAAGGCATCGCCGCCGGAGATGTGGCCATCGACGCGCGGGGCCGCCGCAGCAGCTCGGCCCGTGCCTACCTGCACCCGGTTCGCGACCGAGCCAATTTGCATATCCTGACGCACGCCCAGGCTACCCGCGTGCTCATCGAAAATGGACGCGCCGTCGGGGTCGAATACACGCGCCATGGCCAGTTGCACCAAGCCCGCGCCCGTGCCGAGGTCGTGCTGAGCGGGGGCACCTTCAACTCGCCGCAGTTGCTGATGCTCTCGGGCATCGGCCCGGCGGCGCACCTTCAAAAGATGGGGCTGCCGGTGGTAGCTGATCTGCCTGGCGTGGGTGGCAACCTGTCCGAGCACCCGCGCATGATGCTGATGTACCGAGCCAAAAAGCCGGTCACCTTCATCAACCAGTTGCGCTTTGACAAAGCCGCGCTGGCATTTTTGCAATGGGCCTTGCTGGGCAAGGGGCCTTTTGCCACCCAAATTTGCAGTGGTACGGTCTTGCTCAAGACCCGCCCTGAACTGGAACGCCCCGACATCCAGCTGCTGTGCAACCCGGTGCGTTTTGATGCCGGTCTGTGGTTTCCGGGCATCGTCAAACCCAAGGAACACAGCTTCTACATCACCGTGTGCCTGCTGCACCAAAAGAGCCGGGGCCGGGTGAGCCTGCGCTCGGCCAACCCCAAAGACAAACCGCGCATTGCCCTGAACCTGTTTTCTGAACCCGAAGACTTCGAGACCATGCGCCAGGGTTTGCGCGCTGCCCGTGACATTTATGGCATGAGCCCGCAAGCCGATCTGATCGATGCAGAAACCATCCCCGGCTCGCAGGTGCAAACCGATGAACAAATTGACCAGTCCATCCGCGAGTTGGGCGGCATCACCCACCACCCGGTGGGCACCTGCGCCATGGGCATAGGGCCGGATGCGGTGGTGGACCCGCAACTGCGCGTTTACGGTGTACACGGTTTGCGCGTGGCCGATGCCTCTGTCATGCCCACCATCCCCGGGGCCAACACCAACGCGGCCACCGTGATGATTGCCGAAAAAGCCGCCGACCTGATCCTGGGCCGCAACGCCGCAGCTGTTTGATTGAAAGATGCCCACCATGACCTCCCTTGACATGAAGATGCCCGCGCTGCTGAGCCAGCCCCTGAAGATGCTGATCGACGGCGAATGGGTGAGCAGCCAGAGCGGTGCCCGCATGGACGTGATCAACCCGTCCAATGGCCAGGTGCTGGTGCAGGAAAGCCTGGGCGGTGCCTACGAGGTGGACCTGGCCGTGCAAGCAGCACGCCGGGCCTTTGAGTCCGGCCCCTGGTCGCGCATGCGCCCGGCCGAGCGCACCCGGCTGTTGCTCAAGCTGGCCGACGCGCTGGAGCAAAACGGCGACGAACTGGCCTTGCTTGAAACCCTGAACACCGGCAAGCCGCTCAAAATGGCACGGGCCTTTGATATTGGCATGGCGGCCGAATGCCTGCGCTACAACGCGGGCTGGGCCACCAAGCTCAGCGGCGAAACCCGCAACGTGTCGCTGCCTGGCGACTGGCATGCCTACACCCTGCGCGAGCCGGTGGGTGTGGTCGGCCTGATCGTGCCTTGGAATGTGCCGTTGGCCATGGCCGTGAGCAAAATCTCGCCCGCGCTGGCCGCCGGTTGCACCGTGGTGCTCAAGCCGGCCGAACTCACGCCGCTGACCGCCCTGCGCTTGGGCGAGCTGATTCAGGCCATCGGCTTGCCGCCGGGGGTGGTCAACATCGTCACCGGGCTGGGCCACGAAGCCGGTCAGGCCATCGTGGACCATCCGGGCGTTGACAAGATTTCTTTCACCGGCTCCACCGTGGTGGGCAAATCCCTGCTGGCGTCGGCTGCAGGCAACCTCAAGCGGGTGGCGCTGGAGCTGGGCGGCAAATCGCCTGTGTTCATCTTCCCCGACGCCGATCTAGACCGCGCCATGGACGCCGCCGCACGCGGCATTTTTGGCAACACGGGTCAAGTGTGCGCCGCCGGTTCGCGCCTGTTTGTGCACCGCAGCGTGGCCGACCGGGTGATCGAGGGCATCGTGCAGCGCGCCCGCGCCCTGCGCGTGGCCCCGGGCCTGTCGCCAGATTGCGAGATTGGCCCGGTCATCTCGGCCCGTCAACGTGAGCGTGTGATGGGCTACATCGACAGCGGCCGCGCCGAAGGCGCTGAAGTGGTGGCCGGGGGGCAGGCGGTGCAGGGCGAAGGCTATTTCATTCAGCCCACCGTGCTGGTCAACACCCGCCCTGACATGAAAGTGGTGCGCGAAGAAATATTTGGCCCGGTGCTGTCCACCCAATTGTTTGACGACGACAGCCTGGAACAACTGGCCGCACGCGGCAACAACACCGAGTACGGCCTGTCGGCCAGCATCTGGACGCGTGACCTGCGGACCGCCCACCAGATGGTGCGCCGCTTGCACGCGGGCAATGTGCGCGTCAACGCCGCCGCCGCACTCGACTTTGCCATGCCCTTTGGCGGCTACAAGCAATCGGGCTGGGGCCGCGAAAACGGGCGCGAGGGCGTGGAGGCCTACACCGAGCTCAAGTCGGTGGCCATTGATTTGAACTGACATCTGAACTGAAACAACCTCTGAACACCGAGAAGGAATTCTTCCCATGAGTCTGAACGGAACCGCCTGCATCGTGGGTGCCTACGAGCACCCCACCCGCAAGGCCGACAACCTGTCGGTGGTGCGCCTGCACGCCGATGTGGCCAAAGGGGCCCTTGAGGACGCCGGTCTCACCAAAAACGACATCGACGGCTATTTTTGTGCCGGTGATGCGCCGGGTCTGGGCACCACCACCATGGCCGAATACCTGGGGCTGAAGTTGCGCCATGTCGATTCGACCGAGTGCGGCGGCTCGGCGCCCATCTTGCATGTGGCGCATGCGGCGGCGGCCATTGCGGCCGGGCGTTGCAATGTGGCGCTGATCACGCTGGCCGGTCGCCCTCGCGCCCAAATGGCCGCTGCACAAGCCGCCGCGCAAGCAGCAGGCAAAGACGGCAAAGGTGGTCGCGCCCCGCTGGCCCTGAAGCCGCCAGACCCTGACGCGCCCGAGTTGGCCTTTGAGCTGCCCTACGGCCCGGCCACACAAAACCTGTATGCGCTGGTGGCCAAACGCCACATGCATGAATTTGGCACCACCAGCGAACAGCTGGCCTGGATCAAGGTGGCCGCCTCGCACCACGCCCAGCACAACCCGCTGGCCATGCTGCGCGACGTGGTCACGGTGCAGGACGTGGTGAACTCGCCCATGGTGAGTGACCCGCTGCACCGCCTGGACTGCTGCGTGATGAGCGATGGCGGCGGTGCCCTGATCGTGGCGCGCCCCGAAATTGCACGCGAACTGTCGCGCAAAAACGGCAGGCCCCTGGTCATGGTGCGCGGCACTGGCGAAGCGCCCAAGCACGGCATGGGTGGCCAAATTGATCTGACGTATTCAGCTGCTGCGTTTTCGGGGCCGAGGGCCTTTGCCGAAGCGGGCATCACCCCGGCCGACATCCAGTACGCCTCGCTCTACGACAGCTTCACCATCACCGTCCTGATGCAGTTGGAAGACCTGGGCTTTTGCAAAAAAGGCGAAGGCGGCCGATTTGTGATGGACGGTAATTTGATCTCTGGCGTGGGCAAACTGCCTTTCAACACCGACGGCGGTGGCCTGTGCAACAACCACCCTGCCAACCGGGGCGGCGTGACCAAGGTCATCGAAGCTGTGCGCCAGCTGCGCGGCGAAGCCCATCCTGCCGTGCAGGTGCCCAACTGCACTTGGGCGCTGGCCAACGGCATTGGCGGCGCACTCGCTTCGCGCCACACCGCAGGCACTTTGATTTTGGAAAGGGTTTGACCATGAGAAAAATTTCAGCCCCCCGCGTACTGCCCGAGTCGCTGCCCTTTTGGCAAGCCGCTGACGAAGGCCGCTACCTCGTCAAAAAATGCAACAGCTGCGGTCAGGTGCATCACTACCCGCGTGACATCTGCCCTTTTTGCCTGAGTGCCGACACCGTCTGGCAGGACTCGCCCGGCACCGGCGTGGTGTATTCGTTCAGCACCATGGGCCAGGGTGACGCGGCCTACACCATGGCCTATGTCACGCTCGACGAAGGCGTGACGGTGATGAGCAATCTGGTGGACTGCGACCCGGGACGGGTGTCCATCGGCCAGAAGGTGCGCGTGGTCTTCACGCCCACCGAGGGCGGTCACGCCGTGCCCATGTTCACACCGGTCTGAGACCGACACATCAAGGGACACCATGAACACCGAACGCAAAGGGCCGCTGTCCCGTTTCACCATCCTGGACGCCACGCGGGTGCGTGCAGGCCCCACGGCCATTCGCACCTTTGCCGATCTGGGGGCGCGCGTGATCAAGCTCGAAATCCCGCCCGGTGCGCCCGGGGGGGACGACATGATCGGCAGCCGCGACCACAACCGGGCCGACTACGAAAACCTGCACCGCAACAAGGAGAGCCTGACGCTCAACATGAAAGAGCCCGAAGGCAAGGCCATCCTGGAGCAGCTGGTCAAAGAGGCAGACGTATTCATTGAAAACTACCGCCCCGATGTGAAGTACCGGCTGGGCATTGGCCCGGAAGAACTGCGCCGCATCAACCCCCGTCTGGTCTACGCCAGCATCTCGGGCTTTGGCCAGGACGGTCCCTATGCCAATTGGCCCGGCTTTGACTCGATTGCCCAGGGCATGGGCGGCTTGATGAGCGTGACCGGAAAACCCGGCGAAGGCCCGATGCGCGTGGGCATCCCGATTGCCGATTTGTGTTCCGGGCACTTTTGCGCCCAGGCCATCATGGCCGCGCTGCTGGAGCGCGACGTCACTGGCGAAGGCCAGTGGGTGCACACCTCGCTGCTCGAATCGCAAATCGCCATGCTCGACTTCCAGGCCGCGCAATGGTTGATCGACGACAAGGTGCCTCAGTCCACGGGCAACGAGCACCCGCTGACGGTGCCCACCGGCGTGTTTGAAACCAGCGACAGTTACCTGAATCTGGCGGCCATTGGCCAAAGCATGTGGAAACGCCTGTGTGTGGCACTCGATGTGCCGCAACTGATCGAGGAGCCGGGCTTTGGCTCGGACCCCGAGCGGGTAAAAAACCGTGCGCGTGTGAATGCAGCCATTGGCGCCGCCTTCAAAACCCGCACCACCGCCGCCTGGACCGAAATCCTGCTCAAAGCCAGTGTACCCTGCGGCCCGATCTACAGCATCGACAAGATGTTTGACGACCCGCAAGTCAAACACCTGGGCATGGCGCGCACCCTGCACCACCCGGAGCTGGGCGGCATCGAGGTGGTCGGCTTGCCGATGCAGTTCTCGCGCCACCCACGTGACGAAGGCGTGATGAAGGCCGCGCCCCATCAGGGCGACCAGACCGACGCGATCCTGACAGGGCTGGGCTACAGTGCGGCGCAGATCGCGCAGCTGCGCCAGCAATTTGTCGTCTGACACTGGCCGCATCCAGATCACAAGAAAGAACAACCCATGGCAAAACTCGTCGCCGCATTTGGCTCCTCGCACAGCATCATGCTGGTGTCGCAACGTGAAGACTGGCAGCACGGATTCAAGGTGATTGACACCAAAAATGCGCATTACTACGACCGACAAGGCCGCAAGACCGATTACGCCAAGCTGCTGGCGGCCGTGCCGCCGGGCACCGAGGCCATGGTCACGCCCGAGAAGATGGGCGAGCGCTTCGACGCCAGCCAAGCCGCCATGGACGCCCTGCACGAGCGCATCGTGGCTGCCAAACTCGATGTGCTCTTGATCGTGGGCGATGACCAGACCGAGCTGTTTCGCACCAGCAACAACCCGGCCATGGCCATTTTTTATGGACCCACCATCCGCAACACGGCACGCGAGCCGGCCGCACCGAATGACCCCTGGCCCAAAGCTGCCCGCATGTGGCGGCACGAGCCTGAGGTGGACCGCGACTACCCGGTGAAAAGCGATCTGGCCGAGTGGCTGATTCGCCAACTGTGTGACCGTGACTTTGACATCACCGCCATGGACGGCATGGAGCCCGGTCAGTCCGAAGGGCATGCCTTCCAGTATGTTCACCGCCGCCTGCTCAAAGGGCATGAGTTGCCCGTGATTCCAGTGATCCTGAACACCTTTGATCCGCCCAACCAGCCCACGCCGCGCCGTTGCGTGGCTTTGGGCAAAGCCTTGCGCGAGCTGATCGCGCTGTGGCCGCAAGATCTGCGCGTGGGCGTGATCGCCTCGGGTGGCCTGAGCCACTTTGTGGTGGACGAAGAACTCGACCAGCAGGTGCTGAGTGCCATTCGCAACAAGGACAGCGCTGCGCTGGCGGCCTTTGACCCGCTGCGCTTGCAGGCGGGCAGCTCTGAAATCCGCAACTGGCTGGTGGTGGGCGAGATGGCCAAAGAACTTGATCTGGAATGGGTCGAGTACGTGCCTGGCTACCGCACACCCGCACTGACCGGAACGGGGCTGGCGTTTGCCGCCTGGACAACCCTTTTTTGAAACCTGATCAGGAAGCTGCTGACATGACCGATTCTCAAGTTCAACGCCTGCGCCGCCTGGATGTGTGCGCCGTCTCTGACGCCCTCGACAAACTGCAACTGAGCGGTGTGGTGACCGGTTTGCCCCAGCGCAGCAGCGCCCCC
>CAJBLW010000137.1 GCA_903953985.1 uncultured Burkholderiales bacterium | reverse complement strand
TCGATGCCCAGGGTCATATCAGCCAGGCGGCCCGCGGCGTTGATGCGCGGCCCTATGGCAAAGCCAAAGTCAAAAGTGGTGGCTTTGGCGGTTTCGCGGCCCGCGGCACGCATCAGCGCTGACATGCCGGGGGGCAATGCACCCGCACGGACCCGGCGCAGACCTTGGGCCACCAGGCGGCGGTTGTTGGCATCGAGCTTGACCACGTCGGCCACGGTGCCCAGTGCCACCAGGGGCAGCAGGGCGTCCAGGCGCGGCTGGTTGCTGGCGTCGAACACACCGCGCTGGCGCAGTTCGGCGCGCAGGGCCAGCAGCACGTAAAACATCACGCCCACACCCGCGATGGATTTGCTGGTGAAGCCGCAGCCGGGCTGGTTGGGGTTGACGATGACTTCGGCTGTCGGCAGCTCGCTGCCCGGCAAATGGTGGTCGGTCACCAGCACCTGCAGGCCCAGGGCTTGCGCCGCTTGCACGCCCGCCACGCTGGCGATGCCGTTGTCCACGGTGATCAACACATCGGCGCCTTGCGCGTGCACCCGCTCGGCAATCGGTGGGGTCAGGCCGTAGCCGTCCACCACCCGGTCGGGCACCAGATAGCTCACGTTCTGGGCGCCCAGCATGCGCAGGCCGCGCACGCCCACGGCGCAGGCGGTTGCGCCGTCGCAGTCGTAATCGGCCACGATGCACAGGCGCTTGTTTTGCGCGATGGCGTCTGCCAACATCTTCGCCGCTTCGTGCGTGCCCAGCATGCCGGCCGGGGGCAGCAACAGGTTCAGCGCGTCGTCGAGTTCGTCTTTGGACAACACGCCACGGGCGGCGTAGAGCCGGGCCAGCAGGGGGTGGATGCCCGCTTGTTCCAGCGCCCAGGCGCTGCGGGGGGGCACATCTCGGGTGAGCAAATTCATGGCGGTTTCAGGGAGAGTTCAGGAGGCAATGAGGGTTTGAAGTGCCGTTGCAGGAGAAGGTTTGTTGAACAGGCGGGTGATCCGCTGGTGCCAAGCCAAAGGTGCGGTCGTGTAAGTGTGGGCCGTGTGTTCGCTGCACAGGCTGAGCGTGCCTTGGCCGTTGGCTTTGACGTGTTGCAACAAGTCGACCACGGCACTGGCATCGAGTTGTTGCCAAGCTTGCTGCCAGGCCTGGGCTTGACCGTGCAAGGCGGCTGATCGCAAGGCTATTGAAACGGTCACTGAGGGCGACGCCGGCACCGGGCCAGTGACGGGCAGCGTGCCCGCACCGTGCAGCCAAAAGGCGTTGACGGTGTATTGCTTGCGCGCATCGCGGGCGTCGTTGACCGGGTGGTTGTACAGCAGCATCTGCATCTCGCTTTGCAGGCGTTGCAAGGGCCTGGCCGCGGGGTGGTCGGGCAGCCAGTCTTTGACGTTTTGGCCGATCACCCGGTCAAGCGATGGGGTGGGCAAATCGGCCAGCATCGCCCCTTGAACGTGCCACAACAAGGCGCTGTGCCACGTCATTTGTAAGCCGTCTTCTTGCAAAAACGGTTGCATGGCCTGCAACAGTTGCTGCGACTCTTCGTCCGACAGGTGTAAATGCGCTGGGTCGGCCATGACCACTTGGTCCATGCCGACTTGCCAGTGGCAGGGCGTCATCCAGGCTTGGGGCGCATTGCGTGGGTGGCCTTGTTGCGTTTGGTGCCAAGCGGCCCAAGGTAGGGCCGAGGCCGCAGGGGGCCATCCCAGAGCCTGGGCGTGCAGGCGTTCGTGTGGCAGGTGCAGCGGTGCGGTTTCAGGGTCTTGCAGCACTTGCTGGCGCTGCATCAGGCCCAGCAAGGCTTGCAAATTCGGCAGCTGCAAACCGGCCCAAATCTCAGGTCCGTTGAGTGCTTGGCTGGCGGCGTAGGGAACGATCAGGTGCATGGGCCAGATGAAACTTGGGTTTCAAGCCCAGTCTTCCCCAGAGTCCCAAGAGCTCTCACCCGCATCGTCTGCCGATGCCTGTGGCGACACCAGACCGGGCAAGCTTTCATCTTGGGCGTTGCCAGAGGGCGATGCGAGGGAGTTCGTGGGGGATGCGTCGGCGTTGGGTGTGGGTGCAGGCTTGTTGTGCCCCATGAGGTTTTGCACGCCCTGAAACAACAAGCCCCCCGCCACTACGCCCGCTGCGGTGGTGGCCACTTGGGCCAACATCCCGCCACCCCAAGCGCTGGTGGGGGCCGACGCAGTCATGGCCGCTGGGCGCGTGGTCACTGGCGCGCTGGAGGCGAAATGGGCCGCAGATGATTGGACTGGCATGGGTTGCGCGGGTTTTTCTGGCCCACGGCCCCAAGCCTGCGCGCCCGACATCCACGAACCGCTATTGGCTGGCGCGCTTGCTGGGGTGGCTTGGGTCGCTCGCCATTGGGCCAGTTGAGCCAAATGTTGTGCGTTT
>CAJBLW010000136.1 GCA_903953985.1 uncultured Burkholderiales bacterium | reverse complement strand
CTATTTGGGCCGCTTTGCCCAAAGTGGTGGTTTGGAAGATTTAGACAAATCGCCTTATGCGGCCAGCACACCTGCTGCGAAGATCGTTCCCTTTGCCTTGGCCCAGGGTCGATCTGCCAGCCATGGTCAGGTGGCCATGCCCACCGACATTGGCCCTGGGGCCATGTTCTACAGGCAGGATGTGTTGCAAAAGGCCCAAGTCAACGAGTCCGAGTTGACGCAGTCTTGGGAGAGCTTCATTGCGAGTGGCCAAAAAATCAAAAAAAGCAGCGGTGCCTACCTGGTGGCGCATGCGAGGGATGTCAAAGACATCGTGATCCGCACGGGCATTCCCGCAGGGCACGGTGTCTATTTTGATGCACAAGGCAAGTCGGTGATTGATGCTTCACCCCGCTTCAAACGCGGATTCGAGATCGCTCAAAAAATCAGGGCCGAGGGCCTGGATGCCAAGGTCAACCCGTGGTCCAACGAATGGGGTGAGTCCCTCAAACGCGGCACGGTCACTGTCCAGATGATGGGTGCGTGGTTGGGGGGGCACCTGCAAAACTGGTTGGCACCCAACACCAGTGGGCTTTGGCGTTCGACCGTCCTGCCCGAACGCGTGGCCACCTCGTGGGGCGGCACTTTTTACGCTATACCCAAAAAAGCCGTGAACAAAGACCTCGCCTGGGACTTGATCCAGCACCTGACCCTCAACAGCCAGCAGCAGCAAATGGCGTTTGAAAAATTCAACGCCTTTCCCGCCTTGTTGGAGGCCCAAAAGGGGAGCTTCTTTGAGCAGCCGGTGGCGTTTTTAGGCGGACAAAAGGCCCGACTGGAATGGCGCAGCACGGCACAGAAAATCCAACCTACCCAGGTCTTCAAAAACGACAGCGTGGCTGAGGAAATCGTCAACGCTGAGTTGGACTTGGTGCTGAACAAGAACAAAGCGATTGACCAGGCCCTCAAAGACGCGCACCGCTTGGTCCAAAGACGAGCCGCCCGCTGATGCGCCCCCTGCTTAAGCCCGCTGCTGCGCCCTATGTCCTGATCAGCCCTTTTTTGTTGCTGTTTCTGATCTTTGGCCTGTTCCCGATCGTTTTTTCATTTGTGCTCATGTTCCACACCTGGGATCCGGTTCAAGGCCTGGGTTCCATGAGCTATGTGGGCCTGGAAAACCTGGTCTTTGCGTTCGAAGACCCTTTGGTTTGGACATCGCTGGGCAACACCTTGTGGATGGCCTTGGCCTCTGGGGTGCCGCAACACCTGGTGGCGATTCCCCTGGCTTACCTCATCAACGAAAAAATGGGGCGTTGGCGCAACGCCACCATGGGGGCTTATTTTTTGCCATACATCACGTCCACGGTGGCCATTGCCATCATGTTCAGCACCTTGTTTTCCACCGACTACGGCATGGTGAACGCCGCTTTGGCCGAGATGGCTCAATGGCCAGGTTTGAAAGCCGTGCTGCCGGAAAAAAACATCGACTGGCTGGGCAGCCCCGAGGCCATCAAACCGGTGGTTTCGGCGGTGGTGTTTTGGCGTTATCTGGGTTTTAACGTCATTTTGTACGTGGCGGCCATGCAAAGCATTCCCCGAGACCTCTACGAAGCGGCCCGCATGGACGGTGCCAAAAGCTGGCAGCAATTCATCTTCATCACCCTGCCGCAACTCAAACCCATCATGTTTTTTGGCGTGACCTTGACGGTCATCGGAGGGCTGCAGCTGTTTGAAGAGCCCTTCATCCTGACGGGTGGTAAAGGGGGCACCGAGTACGCCGGTATGACGACCGCGATGTACATGTACCGAACCGCGTTCGACTTCAATGACTTCGGCCTGGCCAGTGCCATTTCTTGGATGTTGTTTGTGATCATTCTGGTCTTGACGGTGATCACCAACCAAGCCTTCAAGCCCAAAGAGGGGCAGTCATGAGCGGTGCCATGTCGGACAAGTCATCTTCCTTGGGCATTGTGGGCTGGGTCTTCATCCTGGTGGGGGCCTTGCTGATGCTGGGCCCTTTCTATTTCATGTTCGTGTTTGCCACGCACACCAAAAGCGATATTTTCAGCGTGCCGCCGCCACTGTTTTTTGGCGAGCATTTCATGGACAACATGAAAATCCTCATGGGCAAGATACCGTTTTGGCGAAATCTGGGCTGGTCTTTGTATGTGGGCTTGATGGGCACTGCGCTGACCCTGCTGTTTTGTTCCATGGCCGGATTTGCTTTTGCGGTGTACGAGTTTCGCTTCAAAAAAGCCTTGTTCGCCTTGGTCATGGGCACCATGCTGGTGCCCTCCTTTTTGGGCATGATCCCGACCTTTTTGATCATGGACGCCCTGCAGTGGATCGACCAACCCCGGGCTTTGTACCTGCCGGGCGCAGCGCCGGCCATGGGCATTTTTCTGATGCGCCAATACATCAGCTCGGCCATCCCCAAAGAATTGATCGAAGCGGCGCGCATGGACAACTGCGGTGAATTTCGAATCTATTGGAGTGTGGTGGTGCCGCTTTTGGGGCCGGCCTTTGGCACCTTGGGCTTGATCGCCTTCATCTCCTCGTGGAACAACTTCATGGGGCCCTTGGTGGTGATGCGTTCGCCCGAGATGTACACCTTTCCCCTGGCCTTGCGCAGTGTGCAAAGCCCGGTCGATACAGAGTGGGGCGCGTTGATGGCGGGCTCGGCCATTGCAGTCATCCCCTTGCTCATCATTTTCATTTTCTCGTCGCGCCGCTTGATCGAAGGCCTCACGGCTGGCGCTGTCCGTGGTTAAACCTTTATTCCAGCATGTCCTCAACTGAAATCTCCCGCCACCAATTCCCCGACCACTTTACATGGGGTGTGGCCACCTCGTCTTTTCAAATCGAGGGTGCGCACAACAGCGACGGCAAAGGTCCCTCCATTTGGGACACCTTTTGTGCCATCGAAGGCAAAATCGCCGACGCCAGCAACGGCCACCGGGCTTGCGAGCACTACACGCGCTGGCCAGAAGACGTTGATCTGATCTGCCAATTGGGCGTCAAGGCCTACCGGTTCTCAATGTCCTGGCCACGGGTGCAGCCCGATGGGCAGGGGGCCTGGAACGAAGCGGGTTTTGCTTTCTACGACCGAGTGATCCATGCCCTGACCGAGCGCGGCATTGAATTGCACCTGACCCTCAACCATTGGGACTTGCCCCAGGCGCTGCAAGACCAAGGGGGTTGGGCCAACCGCGATCTGTGTGAGCATTTCACACGCTACGCCAGCGAAGTCGCACGCCGATTTGGCAGCCGACTGGCCAGCATATGCACCCACAACGAACCCTGGGTGATCGCCATCTTGGGCTACGAGCAAGGCATTTTTGCGCCCGGTATTGAGTCTCGTCCTCAAGCCATGCAGGCGGTGCACCATTTGTTGCTGAGCCACGGCATGGCGCTGCAAGCCATGCGCAGCTTGGGTTGCACCACCCCCATGGGCATCGTCCTGAATTTGTCACCCATCTACCCTGCCAGCGATGACCCGAAAGATGTGGCCAAAGCGAGGCTGGACGACGGTTTGATCCTGCGTTGGTACATGGACCCTTTGTACCGTGGCGAGTACCCGCAAGATGTGTGGGCTCATCTGGGGACGGATGCGCCCGTGGTGTTGCCGGGTGACCTGGACACCATCGCCCAGCACCATGATTTTCTGGGCGTCAATTACTACACGCGCAACTTTTCATCCAGCGGCAACCCCTGGGATGTGGCCAGTACCGGCAACCAAGTCACCGACATGGGCTGGGAGGTCTATCCTCAAGGCCTGACCGAATTGCTGTGCCGCCTGCACACCGACTACCAGCCAGAACGCCTGTGGGTGACCGAAAACGGTGCCGCCTTCAAGGACGACTTGGTGGCGGGAGTGGTCAACGACAGCGCGCGACTGGCTTACATCCGTGACCACATTGCGGCCACGCACGCGGCTTTGGTCCAAGGTGTGCCGGTAGGGGCTTACTTTGCATGGAGCCTGCTCGACAACTTTGAATGGGCCAGTGGCTATGCCAAACGGTTCGGCTTGGTGCATGTGGATTTCGAGACACAAAAAAGAACGCTCAAAAACAGCGCGCTGTGGTACCAACAATTTTTAAGAGAGACTTCCCGTGGCAGCGATTGAACTCAAAGGGGTCAGCAAAAAATTTGGTGACACCGTGGTCATTCCCGGCCTTGACCTGAGTGTTGAGGACGGTGAATTCATGGTGTTTGTGGGGCCATCGGGCTGCGGCAAGTCCACCATGCTGCGCATGATCGCTGGCTTGGAACCCTTGAACAGTGGCGAGATTGCCATTGGCGGTGAAAACGTCAGCCAAAAAGGCCCGTCCGAAAGGGGTGCGGCCATGGTGTTCCAAAGCTATGCCCTGTACCCGCACATGACGGTGGAACAGAACATGGGCTTTGGTCTGCGCATGTCGGGCCTGGCCAAGGCGGAGGTGGCCAAGCAAGTTCACGACACCGCAGACAGACTGCAACTGAGCCCATTGCTCAAGCGTTACCCCAAACAACTGTCTGGTGGACAGCGGCAACGGGTGGCCATTGGCCGCGCCATTGTGCGCAGGCCCAAGGTCTTCTTGTTCGATGAACCCCTGTCTAACCTGGATGCCTCCTTGCGCGTGCAAATGCGCATCGAGTTGGCCAAGCTGCATGCAGACCTGCAAACCACCATGGTGTATGTGACCCACGACCAAACCGAGGCCATGACCTTGGGCAACCGTATCGCGGTGTTCAATCAGGGGCGCATTGAGCAAGTTGGAACACCTGCTGAGCTCTACCAAAAGCCGGCCAATCGTTTTGTGGCAGAGTTTTTGGGTTCGCCCAAAATCAACATGCTGGGCTACACCTGGGATGCGGCCAACCAAGTCATGCGCATCGGCCCACACCTGGCGCTGTCGCCGTTGCTGTTCAAGGCCGACCCCCATCGACTGGCCCAAGGCGCGCTGCTAGGACTGCGGCCCGAGCACTGCACACTGAGTGAGCAAGACACCGGCTTTGTCGGCACCATCGAATTCATGGAGTATCTGGGCGACTCTGTGCTGGCTTACCTGCGCCTGAGCGGCGTGGAAGAACTCTTCAGACTGAAAGTCAACCAGCCGCACAGTCCGCTGAAGGTCGGGCAAGCCGTCATGATCGCTTATGCAAACGCTGAACTGATGGTTTTTGGGGTGGACGGTCTGGCGGTGTGAAGTTTCTGCAAGATCACTTGTTGTCATCACAGCCGCCGAACAAAGCCAATGAGCTCCGTCGAAATCTCAGGGCTCATGCCCTGAGTTTCATAGCACCACAAAGTTGTAATTCCCATGCGGGTAACTGAATGCATTTGCTGATCCATCAGCAAATGCATTCAGAAAATCCAAGTGATATCCCGTGCCCGTCTGAAAATCAGCGCTGGGGTTGATCGTGACCACATTCCCATTGATTTGAACTTTGCTGGTGTCATTCACAGCGATTTCCTCGATCATCTGGTGATTAAAGTTGTAGTCGGTCATCAGTTGGATCGTCCCACCTTCACGAGCGAAAACCAGCTCACTGAAGTTCAGCACGATATTTGCGCTGGCTGATACGCCAGTTGCGCCGTCTACAGGGCTAAAGCTGGTCACAGTTGGACTGGTAGTGTCTGGCAGTTCGCCCACAAAGCTGACATCGTCGATGTAGTAAGTGCGATCTTGCGCTGGCGGTATGCCAACGCCTGCACCGTCCCAAGCGTAGCCGTTGTCCCAATCTATGAACAGGCTGATCTTGTCGTAACTGACACCATTG